>DATMHB010000339.1:0-4889 GCA_035555175.1 Flavisolibacter sp.
AATTATGGAGCCTCTGCTTACCTGCTGCTGAAAGAAGGAACGAATGCAAAAGGTCTTGAATCCAAATTTCCGGCGTTCCTGGAAAGACGCAATGGTGCCGAGATGAAAAAGATTCAAATGTATCCAACTCTGTTCCTGGAACCGCTTAAAGATGTCTACCTGCGCTCAACAAGGGATGGAAGCAAGACCGGCAACATCAATAATGTTTATATATTTTCCATCATCGCTGCCTTCATACTGCTTATCGCCTGCATCAATTTTATCAACCTCACTACCGCGCGGTCGGCGGAGCGCGCAAAGGAAGTAGGCATAAGGAAAGTAGTAGGTGCATTCAAAAACCAACTCAGGGGCCAGTTCATTGGAGAGTCGGTTATCATCTGCATGATCGCATTTGTTTTGACGGTGCTTTTATCATGGCTGCTGCTGCCCTTTTTCAATAACCTTGCGGGCAAAACCATCAGCGATGGAATTTTTCATCACCCTTCTTACCTGTTATTGATGTTTGGTTCAACCATCGTCATAGGACTGCTTGCCGGCATCTACCCTGCGCTTGTACTTTCGTCCTTCAAACCTGTGGTTGTACTCAAAGGAAGATTTGCTACAGGCACCAAGGGAATTATTTTAAGAAAAGCATTGGTGGTTGCGCAATTCACGATTTCGATCGCGTTGATCATAGCAACGATCATTGTATACAACCAGATGAAGTATATGCGGCAGCAGGATCTCGGCTTTCATAAAGACCAGATGCTGGTGCTCGACACCAAGGGCGATCCGGCCAAGAATGCATTCAGGCAGGATCTTGCCGCGCTGAACGGTGTAGGATCTGCCGCCATGTCCTCCAGCGTGCCAGGCGGAGGGAATCCGGGAGCCTATTCGGAAATTGAAAACAATAAGGGCGATCTGCAGATCGCCAACCTGGATCTGTATTTTGTAGACTTCGATTATATTCCTCAGTACGGGATGAAGCTGGTAGCCGGAAGAGCATTTTCGAAGGAGTTTGGTACCGACACTACAAAGGCCATGGTGCTGAATGAAGCGGCTGTTAAGCTCTTTGGCTATGCATCGCCACAGGATGCCATCGGAAAGCGCTTCAAGCAGTGGGGCAGGGAGGGAAAGATCATTGGCGTGGTAAAGAACTTTCATTTCCGTTCACTGCAACAGGAGATCAAGCCCCTGAGTATGCGGATAGAACCGGACGGCTGCAATCTTATTTCCGTCCATTTGGCTTCGAACAATGTAGCGTCCACTATTGCGGGCATTGAAAAGAAATGGAAGGAGCGGATGCCCAACAGGCCGTTCAGCTATTTCTTCCTTGATGAATTTTTTGACAAGCAATACAGGTCCGAAGACAGGTTCGGTAACCTTTTTCTGAGCTTTGCCATCCTGGCAATATTTATTTCGTGCCTCGGCCTGTTAGGGCTTGCTTCGTACAGTACTATTCAAAGAACAAAGGAGATCGGCATCAGGAAGACGATGGGCGCTACGGTTTCAAATATCGTCAATCTTTTATCGAAGGACTTTTTGAAACTGGTGTTGATAGCGCTGGTCATTGCGTCACCTGCTGCATGGTATGGTATGAACAAATGGATACAGAACTTTGCTTATCGGGATAATTTCAGCTGGGGTGTGTTTGTGGTCGGCGGCCTGCTGGCCATTGTAATTGCATTTGTCACGATCAGCTTCCAGGCGATCAGGGCGGCAGTTGCCAACCCCGTGAAAAGCCTTAGAACGGAATAGTGATCGTGCTATATTCTCCCGATCATTGGTGTTGGTATTTCAAACAATTGATTTTTCCTTTTTTGAAGAATTACATGCCAGTGCGCGAAGAAAGCAAACGAAGAGACCCAAAGTAAATGACATTGCTCATCTGCGACCAATTGCAAATTATTTTGCGCTCTTTGCTTTTAAATATTCCGCACAGCGTGCACCACCCTTGTCATTCAAGGATTTTGCAGTCGAAACCGTTTGCTTTTACCAGACCGATGACCGCGAAAGGGTGGAAGTCCGCTCCTTCGACTCTCAAGATCTTGTCGCAGTCATCAAGGTCGAAATTGATCCTGCTGTTCGGGAAGTGGCGCCGTAGTAGACCCACCAGTTTGTCTGCTTCCGGACTTTCCTGAACATTCGTGGAAAACACTTCAATCATTGTCAAATTTTAAATGGCCGGTGCTGTGCGCAGCCTGCGACCGGCAAGCAGCCAGTCCACCGAAAAGCGGCCTGCACCAAGCGACAGCAGCAGTAAAGCAATTAAAAACAAAACCAACGGTAATACGTATGCGATTCCACCGGTCGGGCTAATAAAAGGCGCGGCCCAAACAAAGCGCAGCATATATACGGCTGTAGCCATAGTGCATGCGATGCCGAATGCGGCAATCCTCGTAAGAAAGCCCAGTATCAGCGCAATGCCCCCGCAGTATTCGGAGATCGCGGCCAACGCCTGGAAGATCCCGGGAAATCCTGAAGTGGGACCCATCCAGTTCAGGGGGTGTTGAATCTTATCCCAGCCTGCATGTATAAAAGTATAACCTACAACGAGCCTTGTCAGCAGAAGAACAAGGTCGGTAGCTAGAGACTGGTTGCCCGTAAAAAAAATCCTTTTCATTTTAGTTGATTTAGTGGTAAACAGAATGATGGCGTTCATCAATGGTTGAAAGGCGGCTGGAATTTGACAGGATGAGTCTTGAAGTTCGCTTTAAAGGGAGATTTTCCGGTGTCGTTAGGATCGGATTGCAAAGAAACGAATTGTAATGGAAAATCAAAAGCAGAAAACCTCTACCTGTATTTCTACCTCAGACAGATTAATTTTTCTCCAGGATAGCCTTAAGGTTCACAAGACTTGATTCAAGATCCTTGCCCAACATCCTGTCAATGAACAGGTGCATGAGATTAAAAGGATATTTATTTTTGCCGCGCATGCCCCATTGTACCCGTGTTCCATTTCCCGGCACGGAATCGGTTGCCATTGAAATCTGCGCAGTATCTTGAAATGGCTTGATGAAACGGATCTCAAGGTCTAGTTTTTCTCCTTCATCGACCTTTGTTATCTCCTGTTCTCCCTTTCCTACTTTTTTGTTGTCACTGTCCCAGGCATAAACGAAGCCAACAGTTCCGTCAGCTCCACTGTAAGATTTTCTTGCGTGTGGATCGGCCATCAGCCACTTGTTATAATGGTCCTGGTTCTTTTGGTATTTCACATAATTGAATACTTCAAGCTTTGGTTTATTGATGGCAATTTCCCTTTGTATTTCGTATTCTTTTTTTACGAACAGTGCAACGACCAGCAGCAGTGCAATAAAACCACCCAACACGAGGAGAATGATCAAAAAGACGCTCATGGTATTTTCGTTTTATTTTAATGATGAATGTTTTACAGTAAGTCTGATATTTTAAGACTGGAGGTTTTTATCATAGATGAACATCCACCTGATTCCGAATTTGTCCGTGAGCACGCCGAACATAGCGCCCCAGAACTGGATTTTCAACGGATCGATGACCTGCCCGCCGGCAGAAAGCCTGGAAAAAAATTGATTGATTTCTTCCTCGCTGCCGCAATTCACATTCAGCGCCATATTGTTTCCTTTAACAAAGCCGCCAGGACCCGTCATATCGGAGCCCATTAATACGAGTTCGTTCCTGTTTAAGCTTGCATGCAATATCTGGTCTTTCATTGTAGGCGGACACTGCGCTTCAATGGGAGAGCCTGCAACTGTTTGCAGGGTTAATGTTCCCCCGAGGCAGTCTTTGTAAAAGTTCATCGCCTCGCGGCAGTCACCATTAAAATTAATATAAGCATTGATCTGTGCCATATTTTCAAATTGAGTTGTTATTGAATTAAGGTCAACGATTTTCAGGGCCCTTCTTACCTCATTACGACAGTACAAAGCTGAGAAGAATCATCGTCATTGTGCGGGTGGGAGTCCGGCAATTTAAGGGGCGGATTGCGGCAAAAGGAACATCGCGGAAATGGGCGGATATTTGTTGCCCGGTTCACATGATGGTGTCGTTTCTATCGCGATTGCGGCGTGTTCCTTTCCATTAAGTTGTTCCATAAAAAAACACCCGGCTCAGGGCCAGGTGTTTACAAAAAGATCGGTCACGACTTATAATTTCATCAGCTTTCTTGTTTCCGTCCAGCTCCCTACACGCACCTCGATCATATATTCTCCTTTGGGCAGATCGCCGAGCTGAATATAATTTTGTGTGGATCCGCGGTTTGCTTTTGTATACCGGAATTGTTTCTGCACAGCGCCTGCAAGGTTCACCACACGGACATTCATCGTGCCTGTGTATTCATTATTCACCTGCAACAGTACCTGGCTTGCAACGGGGTTTGGATAGAATTGCAGCGCAGCAACATCAGAGCGCAGCGTCTGATTGGATGCCTCGGTTCTTATGCTTTGTGCGGCTGCAGTAGAAAGGATGAGTTCCCACCAGTTAATATTCCATCCCGTTCCTTTGGCATCAGTAGTATAGATGCGCAGGGTTTGCTGTCCCGCCGGTAACGTAACGGTTGCAGAAACCGTTTGGAAGGTCTGCCACCAGCCAGTATTCGGAGCAATTACTGTGGCCAATGCAATACCGCTGGAATTTCTCAACTGGAACTGAACCCCTGTATTGGGCGTTGCTACTCTGAAGTTCACCTTGTATACACCTGCGGCACCAACATTCACCGAGTAATCCATCCAGTCATTATTTTCCTGCCAACCCACATCAAGGCCACCACCGGTATCGGCTGTAGTCTCAGCTTGAACCCCACTCATAGCTGTATAGTTCTCCGCTTCAATCCTTACTGAAGTGACCGGAGGCGGAGGAGGAAGCGCACCGCCACCTACAATTTCCCACCAATTGATATTCCATCCCGTACCTTTTGCATCTGTGGTGACGATCCT
>DATMHB010000340.1:0-4083 GCA_035555175.1 Flavisolibacter sp.
CTACTTTGCCCATAAGGAATTTGTTAGAAGTGGTTGTGGGGTTTAGAAACGCTAGTCGGCCGTAACCTAAGTTAACTAATTGCCATAAATTTTCTTGTTGCCCTCAGCAACAATTTTGATCGGCTCAAAAAATTGACCCAAAGCTCTTGGTGGCGTACCCGCCAACTCCTTTTACTTCGCCCGCGAGTCTCGCGCAAGCGGACTCGCGGCTCCTTCTTAGCGAAGTTCTTTATAGCCTGGGATATTCTTTTTGGTAACTTTATACCAGTTGGGACGAGCCCAAAAGAGATCGCAGCTTTGTGGTGTATGGGATATAAACGCAAAGAACCGCTGAGAACCGCAAAGAAGCTTCCGGATACACTTTGCGTTCTCTCCTTTGCGCTCTTCAGTCCGCCTCGTGTCTCCCGGGCAACAAAAATAACTTCGTCAATAATGAATTTAAGGGGACAGGGGGATTTGAAATCCATTCATTGAAATCCCCGTGTTCCTCGAAATACAGAACAGGAGGAGACAGGGGCGAACGTCAAAGGTTGAAACGTAAACAAACTTCTAACATAGTTTGCGTTCTCTCTTTGCGTCCTCCGCGTACTTTGCGTTTAACCGCCGCTGCACGGAGCACATCAAGGCACCCGGTCGCGACTCGCATATAATCGCCCCTGAAAGGCGCCGCGCACAGTTTCTCTTTTGCGGAGTTTCCTTAACGGTTGTTATTTTCTTTTTCCAACCTTTTGTCTTGAAACAAAAGGTGGAGCCAAAAGTTCAAGCCGATTCAATGCGCACGATGCATTAAATCCAAAGGCCGCCTCTGATGAATCGGCGCTCTGCAGCACTCTGAATTTGGACGGTCTTTAATTCAAAGTCTCTGCTTCGTGCTATGCGACGGAGCAGGAAGCGCTGTATTCCGTTAGGCCTTCTTTAAAGAATAAATGTCGTTAAGATACCCACGGAAATAAGGCGCTGGACCAGATCCTCTGTTCGAAGAGCGGGTAGTAAGGATTTCGACATTTAATGCTTTAATGCAGTCTTAGCCATTGCTCCGTAGAATGATTGTATTGGTGTAGTAAGCTTTCTGCTTTAGGATTTTTGACTTTTGAATTTTGACTTTTGAATTTGTCGCGCCGCGGCGGACCTGGCGGCTTTGCGGCTTGGCGTGAAACCCTGGCGGCTTTGGGTCTTTGCGTGAAACCTATACGCTCCACCAATAATTCAACTTGATCACAAATGCGCGGTTGCGTATGCTGAAAGGAAGATTCAAATAATTGTCTGTATACACCACGAACAGGTCGGAGGCGGGCCTGTACCGCCACTGAAGCCGCACATTGATATTGGTATTTTTCTGCTGTTCGTTGTACTGAATATAAGTTGTCAGGAAAAGCGTGTTGGTAAAGGTAACGTCTATCTTGGGCCCGATCAGCCAGAACCGCTTACGTCCCCATGGTTGCGGCAGTTGCAGCTGGTTAAAGCTTGTACTTAGCAACACATTCACATATGGCTGGAAACGGTAGCCAATGTTATTTGCTACGGTCAATCTTTCGCCGTGTGCATAATAGCCGCCATAACGAAGTGAAACATCATAAGTAAGTACGCTTTGCGGCTTTGACACGAAATCAATACCGCCGGTCTTCCAGCGGTGTTCCGATCCCGCTGCAAGTGAATCTTTTCCAGTATTCGTTGGATCAAAAGGAAACAGCAGACGGATAAAATCATGCTGCGCCACGGCAGCCAGTGTTGCCTTGGTACGGAAAGTTATGAGGTAATTGAAAATACTTTGGTTATCTGTGGCGTGCCAGGAAGGCGTAAAGAAATAGGTCGACGCGAGCTGCGGTCCGTGCGTCAGGACTGCTCCGCCTTTAGGGAACATGGTATAGGCCAACTGCGGATTGACCTTTATATAACCCTTCCTTGGAACATAACCCACTTCGGACGTGTAGTGTACGCCCACAAATTCGTAAGCGGCAAGGGCCAGCCATTTTTTTGCCGCATACTGAAGATGTGCAGCATGCGTAATATCCTTACCGGAGGCCGGCGATGCCGGACTAAAAGATTTTAGCACGAGCGCTTTGCCGGTCCACAAATTGGTAGCAGATGCAAGGTTATATTCGACGCCGACGTTCCTGTTGTACAAAGAATAAAATGGTAATGAAGAATCTTTCGGGTGATAGTTCACCGATTGCTTGTTGATCATGATAAAGCCGATATTCGACCGCGAGAAAATTCTTCTTTGCAATGCAAGCACAGAAAAATTCTGTTGTGGCAAACCAATTTCGTCGCGGCGTTTCGTTTGCATATCCATGGCGCCGATGCGCCAGTCGCGGCCCAGCTTTCCACTGAGACGTACACCGAATTCGATCGGCACATTCAATCCAATGCGCCTCGAGAAGAATGGACGAATGGAAGGATAGCCGAAATTATTAAACTGGTCACCGTTCTCAAGAAAGAACTGGCGCTTTTCCGGAAAAAATAATTCATAGCGGCTCAGGTTCGTCACCTGCCGGTCCACTTCCACCTGCGAGAATTCGGGATTATAAGTGAGGTCGAGGTTTAACGATGGTGTAATAGCGATCTTGGCATCGATGCCGGCTTCATGTCTCGTAGATTTTACAGACTGCGGAATATATTCTCTCGTGCCGCCACCCAGCAAATAGGGGATGAGCGAAACATTCAGTCCGGGCGCCGGCGGTGGCTCGTCCCAAATAAGATTGCCGGTGTAGGCTAATGAAGCCGTTGGAAACTGCCGGGGCACAGGGGCCCAGCTGGATTTCTCCGTTGTATTCAGATCATTCCTGCTGAAATTAATGCCCCAGTTAGAAGTATTCTTTCTGTACCGCAACGTCTTGAAGGGGATCGCCATTTCCAGCACCCAGCGGTCGGGATAGCGCCTGACGGCCGAAGACCATTTATTGTCCCAGCTCAGGTCTACCTTGCCACCTTCATACATCAGCCCATCCCATTGTGCGCCGGCCGCATTTGCGCCAAACGAAAATCCATTCGTTCCATCCTGGAAGGGATCGATGAAGACCAGGAAGTTGTCATTTTTCTGAAAGGCAAAATCCCTTCTCAGCGATTCAACCATGTCTTTCGCCGAACTGTAACAGATGGCGAGAAGGTAGACATGGTGACCGTCGTAACACATCTTTACATCCGTTCTTACCCGGGCCCTGCTCGTGTCCATGGGCAACACCATAAAAAAATCGCCGGCCGTTGTGGCTTCCGACCAGCAGGCTTCATCGGACACGCCGTCCACTTTTATTTCCGAAGAAGTGCGGTGTATCCTCAATTCAAAAGAAGCATTCTTTTTTTGGGCAAAGAGAATGACCGCATGAAGCAACAAAGCAAGACAGAAGATAGATCTCATGAAATGTGCTCAATATTGAATGCTAAATTTAAGCGGTTTCCCAAGGCAGCGGATACAGGAACCTCTTTCATACCATTGACCTCAAAGGGCAAAGAACACAATGGAACGCGAAGGCCATGCAAAGGCCCATCTGCAAACTTTGGCTCTTTGCATTCAGCTTTCACAAATAAGCCAAGCCCTTATTTAACTGGTTTGCAATTATTGTTGTAAACCTCGAAGATACTATTGAGATAGTTCCGGTCCTTTTTAATCGCCTTTCTCATCTTTGAATTGCTGAGATCGGCCATTTGGAAGGCGAGCGGACAGTCTTTGACAAGCGCCTTTATATCTTCCTGCCCTGCAAAAACATGCAATGGACCGGTTTCTCCTTTCTGCGCATAATGTGCCGCGCGCATTGAGGTGCTCGTGTGTGTGAATCCGCTATGATCGGTATTGGTAGAGGTGACCTGGTAAAAGCTTACATATACATTGATCTTTCCGTGAACAATTCGCTTGATGTATTCAGCCCCGAGGCGGCCATAGTAACTATCGCCCTTCCTGTAACCGACAACTTCTGACATCTTGAATTTTTGATCATCGATTTGTATCTGGTCCTTCGTAAGAATGCCGGACTTCCATCTTATGTCTTTCCCATACACCCTGGTGCCGTCTTCTTTTACCAGGTAATTCTCTTTTTCTTTAGGATCTTCCACTCTGTTGTTGTAGTTGAATGCGCCGTAGTGGATCTT
>DATMHB010000341.1:0-4253 GCA_035555175.1 Flavisolibacter sp.
CCCAATACAGGATTATACCCTCCAACGTCAAGTTTAAATGCGCCCGCGGGCGGAGAGCTATTGCCAAAATTGAAATTATTCCAAAGGATCCTCTTGGCCTGCCAGGTCTGAACATATTTCAGTTGGCCGGGAAAACGTTTCGGATCTGCCGCAGCTGTAAATGCTTCGTTGGCCAGGATAGCGGATGCCGTATGATGACCATGTCCTCCTTCTCCTGTTGTTGGAAAGCGGGTAATGATGACATCGGGTTGGAATTTGCGAATGACCCAAACCACGTCGCCCAGTATCGTTTCCCTATCCCATTTGGTAAATGTTTCCTCCGGCGTTTTCGAATAACCAAAATCAAAGGCGCGGCTGAAGAATTGTTCGGCTCCATCAATACGCCGTGCCGCCAGCAATTCCTGCGTGCGGATCAGGCCCAGGGCAATGCCCTGCTCATCGCCTATCAAATTTTGGCCGCCGTCACCGCGGGTGAGCGACAGATAGCCGGTCCGATAAAGTCGGTCCTTGGAGAAGTAGGTCATCAATCTGGTATTCTCATCATCCGGATGCGCTGCTATGTACAACACGGATCCAAGGACATTCAATTTCTTTAAGCCCACATAAATATCTGCGGAAGTGGCGGAGGTTTGCGCCCCCGTGTTCAGTGCCAACCAAAAAAAAGCGACCAGCAGCGAGAATTTTTTCATCCGGTTCAGTTAAGCTTTGACCAATGATCTGTCAAATAAAACAAAAAGGGTGAAATTAAATTCACCCTTTGTCATAATTAGATAAATTTTATTGTCCTACCAAAAAAACGGCATTGGCGAAAATCAGTTTGCCATTCTCCCAAAAATTGCGGAACAGCACGTCGTCGGCAAGATAGGTAATGCTGCCCCTGCCCATGTCCTGCACGCCAAACAGCAGGCCGTCCTGCAAACGGTTCTGCAATTTTGATCCGACGAAGCCGGCTACCTGTTTATCTTTCTTTATCACACCTACATTCCATCCGCCGTCCTTGATAAAATCGTAAACGTTATCGTCCTGTTTCAAAGTGTAATAATAGTGATGGTAACCGAAAGCCAGCGGATGCGTATTATCGAGCTCCACACGGAAAATCGATCCGGGCGTTGTGTTAGAGATCATATCTCTTTCCCTGCTTTCATATTTCTTCAGGGCTTCGTATACATCTTTATTGTCGGTGTCTTCTTCTTTCTTCGGCTTGAGGCCGGCCCATTCCTGTTTTGCCAGTTGGCTGACCGCACCTTCCATCGCTACAATGTGACCGCCCGAATTGATCCAGCTCCTGAGCACATCAACGGTCGTCTTGTCATTGAGAAAACGGTAATTGCCGTCGGGCATCACCACTACGTCATAGTCGTTCAGGTTGATCCTTGGAACATCGTTCGCATTGATAAGGGTAACAGGATAATTCAGCGTCTGCTCAAAAAAGTGCCATACCTCGCCGGCTGCGTTCGATCCCACGCCTTCACCGGTAAGCACAGCCACCCTTCGTGCTTTCATCGGGTGCACTCTGTTGCTGCCGAAATCATATCCTTTCTCTGCAAAGCCGCTGCTCACCGGAAAAACACTTACACGATTGCTCGCGGCAAGCGCGCGTACCGTGTTCCAGAGCGCGGGTTGCGACTGATTGCTCGTCCTCAGCACAATGATCGACCCCCTGTCGAAGCTTTGTCCTCCCATCTGGAATGGCTCTTCCGCATATCTTAGCTTGATCCCTTTTTGCATCAGCTCTCCGGCGAGCTTCGCCGACCGAATATCATTCCACGGTATCACATAGCCATAGGGGTTGCTCTGCGGCGGCGAGAAAAACACATCACTCTTCGTCCATGCACCGCCCACAGGAATATTCGTTTTGCTGGCGTAGCTCTTCAGTCCGTAAACGTAAGGCAGCGACCAGGCAGTGATGTCATATGTGGCCGAATCCACCAGTATTGCATTGGGCTCAAACAAAACTTTTACCAGCGTGCTCTTTGGCTGGAGAGATGGGATCACAAGATCATTGGTATCAACCGTAAAATTTTCTTCTTTGCCATTGTCGTAATTATAGCCACGGCCGGATGCATTCCTGGCCGCATAATATAGTATCTTATTCCTGTCGAGCAGTTGTGTAAGTGCAGAAAGCCTGCCCGTGTCGCCTGGCGTGCGCCTGATCACATAAGATTTGTAATTGCCCACACCCGCGGTCACCGCATTCTTATAAAAATTCTGGAATTCGCTCACCAGCTTCGAAGCGTTTTGTGAGGCCGTTTCCAATGTGCTGAGCGACGTAGTAAAATGATGCATGGCCCTGTCTGCAAGCGTCAGGGTATCGCCTTCTTCGGTAAGGGCGCCAAGCCCCCCTCTCGGACCTCCGCCCTGCTCATAGGTCATTCCGATGGCCCCGTTATAGATCGGGTACGTATCACCGTAAGAAGGATACAGCAGATCGAACACCTCCTTGGTAAAATAGAGCCAGCCTTTTTCATCGAAATACTTTGCGTGATTGTGGCCAATCACCTCCTGGAAAGTGCGCTGCCAAGGTGTGATCACTTCATGATAAGGTTGTGCCGCCGGCGCGAAATAATAAGGGTTGTTGATGCCCTGTTCGTGGAAATCCACATGGATCTGGGGCAGCCAGTCATTGTAAAGTTTCACCCTTTGCTGTGTTTCTACCTGCGTCTGCCAGGCCCAGTCCCTGTTAAGGTCGAAATTATAATGGTTCGATCTGCCGCCCGGCCAGGGCTCGTTGTGTTCCCTCGCGTCGAGCGCAGGATTGTATTGCCTGCCCACAACGGAATTGAACCAATTCACATAGCGATCCCTTCCATCCGGATTCAGACAGGGGTCGATAATAACGAGCGTATTTTGGAGCCATTGTTTTGTCTGCGCATTTTTTGGATCAACAAGTGCATATAATGTCAGCATGGAAGCCTCCGATGAAGAAGCTTCATTGCCATGTACATTATAGCTTAACCACACGATGGCCGGCGCATTCCCCGACGATGCATTGCGCGCATCATTGGCCAGGCGCAGATTGTTCTGACGGATCGTTTCGAGGTTGGAAATATTGGACGCAGCGGAAATAAAGGCGACCATCAAGGGCCGGCCTTCGTTCGTTTGCCCGTATTGTTCAAGCTTCATGATCGATGGAACGGCGGTGGCTACCGTCCTGAAATAATCAACGATCTTCCAGTGCGGTGTAAACCGGCTGCCGATGGGATAGCCTAAGAATTCCTCGGGTGACTTTAATTGGGCCAAACAATTCTGTACGAGAAGGGTAAGGATAAGGACCTTGATGGATCGTCGCAGCATGCTAAAAATTTAATGGAGCAATATTAATGGGAAAATCGATACAGAAAAAAGGCCCCGCATAAACGGGGCCTTTGAAAAAAATCTTATCGGGATCTTATTTCACCGGCATGTTCAATTTCAAACGCGCAAAATAATAAGCTCCGTTGTAGCCCATCTGTTCTACGCGGCGGCTGTATACGAAACGGCCCAGGCTCATATTGCTGCTGTGCGCCTGGATATCCTGATAAACATCAAAGATATTGTTGGCACCCACCGTAAGCGTGAGCGATTTTAAAATTTCGTATGACAACGAAAGATCGGTGACGGTCTTTGGTGAAAAGGTTTGGTCAGTGGTCTGAACCTGTCCCGTAAATGCGTTCATTACAGAAACAGGAAGGAAAGGATCGGTTGAATTGGATCCGTCCCAGTATTGGACCTCACCGAAGCGCACCACACGGATCATCGCACCGAACCGCGCGATCTTATAATTAACTGTAAGGCTCAGCTTATTCCTTGGGTTGGCCAGCTCAACGCGGCTTTGGTCCTCGCGGTTGAAATAGTTCTTCAGCTGCCCGCCGTTTACAAGCACATCCGATGCATGTATGACCGGCCTTCCATTCGCACCTTTTTTTACTTCGTTGTCGATGAAGGTAGCAGCGAGCACAAAGCGCAGTGAATGCTTTTGCAGGAACCGGGTATTATAAGAAGCCACGGCTTCCAGACCTCTTGCCCTTGTATCGATCGCATTCGTAAAGAAATTTGCTGTGTTCGCACCGGCCGAATCAAGAATGGCCTTGATCACAGGGCTTGTTGCTCCATTGAAATTATTGGTCAGGATGATGCGGTTCTTAATATCGATCTGGTAGGCATCAACGGTCAGCTCAAAGCCACGGAACGGTTTGGCAGTGAGGCCCACAGAATAATTGTTCGACGTTTCTTCTTTCAGTTCGGGAATACCAAGCAGTTTCGCAAGCTTGCTG
>DATMHB010000342.1:0-3117 GCA_035555175.1 Flavisolibacter sp.
AGGTGCAGGAGGATGTTCCTAAGCGCATCCTTTTCCTGTAGCGCCCTAAGTCCGGGCGTATTTGGCGAGCTTACATTCACAACAAAAAAATCAACATAGGGATGGAGGCCTTTAAAGCAGATCTCATAATCCTTCCACGCATCATCGTTCGGCGTTGATTTATTTTTCCCGATGTTCCCGCCGATGACCATGGCAGGACGCGATCCTTTTTTCCGGATGTCTTTTTTTTCCTTTGCTCTCCATGCTTTCAAACGGTGCATTATAGGGTCGAGGCCATCATTATTAAAACCCATTCTATTGATCAGGGCTTTGTCTTTCGGCAGCCGGAATAATCTCGGTTTTTCGTTGCCTTGCTGCGGCTTAGGAGTAACCGTTCCTATTTCAACAAAACCAAAGCCAAGCACGTCCAGCTCTCTAAGATATTTTGCATTCTTATCAAAACCTGCACCGAGGCCGACAGGGTTTCTGAATGTGAGCCCGAATGCGGACCGGCTGCGGGCCCCGGCCGGGAAAAAAAGTTTCCTGATGCTTTCCCTAAGGGGGCCTACGGCGCAACCTGCCTTCAGCAGGTTCATAGAAAGGTAGTGTGCTGTCTCTGCCGGGAAGAGAAAAAGAAAGCTTCGAATGATTCTGTACATCCGCCCGCGAAGATAAGCGCATAGCCACTACATTTGCTTTTCCCTCTTTTTCCTAACTTGTATATCATGCGCAAATTTGCCGCCCTTCTTCTTGTTTCCCTCGTCTCGACGGTCGTTTTTGCCCAGGGCAAACCGGATATCAACCTCAACCGCAGACTACAGACCTATAAGAGGCTTACCCGCGATCTGAATTTTGAGGAGATCATGAATTATACGCATCCGAAGATGTTTACCCTCGCACCAAAGGACGAAATGATAAAGGTCTTCAGGCAGATTTACGATAACGATAAATTCAAAATGTTTATCGACAGCACTGCCATCACTTCGGTCAGCCCTTCATTTAAAGTAGGCGTAACGGATTACCGCCGGGTAGACTATGCAATGAAATTAACGATCCAGTTCAAGGATACTTCGGCAACGGATGATCCGAATTTTGTAGCGACAATAATTCAAAATCTTCAGCGCGGCTACCCCGATGCCGATGTAACGTTCGATCAACCCAAGAAATCATTTATCGTCAGGGCCTCCAGCCTCTTGTTTGCCATTAAGGACACTGAGCTTTCCCAATGGATGTTCCTTGGCTATCAGAAAAACGATGATATGATAAAGCTTCTTTATCCTCAGGAAGTTATAGAGCATTTTAAGCTTTTATAAATTGGTTGTTGTTGCAACCATTGAACTAATTCATTAACTTTAGTGTTCAATTTTTTTTATGCAGGAAGCGTATATCGTTGCCGGTTACAGAACGGCCGTGGCAAAAGCAAAACGTGGTGGTTTCAGATTTTATCGCCCCGACGACCTGGCGATAGATCTGATCCAGGGCTTATTGAAGTCGGTACCCCAGCTGGACAAGCAATTAATAGATGACGTGATCGTAGGCAATGCGGTTCCGGAAGCGGAACAGGGGTTGCAGGTAGGGCGCATCATTGCGGCCCGGGCCATCGGATATGATACACCGGGTATGACGGTGAACCGCTACTGCGCATCGGGCCTTGAAACGATTTCGATTGCAACGGCAAAGATCCGCATGGGCATGGCCGATTGTATCATTGCGGGCGGAACAGAAAGCATGAGCATGGTGCCTACAGCAGGATGGAAAACAGTTCCCGCCTATTCGATAGCGAAGACTGATCCTGATTATTACCTGAGTATGGGCCTCACAGCGGAAGCAGTGGCCAAAGAATACAAAGTAAGCCGCGAAGACCAGGACGAGTTCTCGTATCAATCGCACAAGAAAGCCCTTAATGCAATAGCCAAGGGTTATTTTAAAGAAGGCATCCTTCCCATGACCGTTGAAGAAGTTTACCTCGATGAAAAAGGGAAGAAACAAAAAAGGAATTATGTAGTGGATACGGATGAGGGGCCTCGTGCCGACACGTCGCTTGAAGTGCTGTCAAAATTGAAGCCTGCCTTTGCTGCGGGCGGCGTTGTAACCGCAGGTAACTCTTCACAAACCAGCGACGGCGCTGCTTTCGTGATCGTAATGAGCGAGCGATTGGTGAAACAACTTGGCCTGCAACCGATTGGAAGATTAGTAGCCTGTGCCTCTGCGGGCGTTGATCCCAGAATTATGGGCATTGGTCCCGTGGCCGCTATACCTAAAGTAATGAAGCAGGCGAATATGAAGCTTTCCGATATTTCCCAGATTGAACTGAATGAAGCTTTTGCTTCGCAGGCGGTTGCAGTGATCCGGGAGGCCGGTCTGGATCCCAACAAGGTGAACCCTAACGGAGGCGCCATTGCACTTGGCCATCCGCTCGGTTGTACAGGCGCAAAGCTCACGATTCAATTGTTGCACGATATGAAGAGGAACCAGGGGAAATACGGTATGGTCACAGCATGTGTTGGCGGCGGACAGGGAATTGCAGGGATCATTGAAAACATAGGCTGATAGCGGTTTTCCACACTCCTTAATTCGCGTTGCGCACCGTTGAGCGGATCGTATTGTGAAAAACTTATGACACTGAATATAATGGTAACACGAGAATTAATTTTAGATTTGAGTACCACCAAAAATGAGACTTGTGAGTACCACCATCATCCCCAAAATTTTATACGTTGACGACGACAGCGATGACTGCATTTTTCTGTCGGAATCGTTCGCGGCCACAAAGACGGACACCGACCTTGTCTGTGCGTCGGGCGGCGAAGAAGCCATCAAATATTTGAATTCTATTCAGCAGCAGGAACTGCCTTCACTTATCATCCTCGATCTCAACATGCCGAAATGGGACGGCCGTCAGACCTTAAATTACATCAAATCAAAACCGCAGCTTGCCGACATTCCGGTTGTCATCCTTTCCACGTCCGAGAATAAGATGGACAAGGAAGTTTGCAAGCGCCTCGGTGCCGCATCTTATCTGCAGAAGCCTTATCACTACGACGGTTACAAAGACGTTGTGAAGAATTGCATGCCCCTGATCAAAGTGCATGAATAATCATCGGCAGCTTCACACGGCTCTTGCAATCTTTCTTTCGC
>DATMHB010000343.1:0-3469 GCA_035555175.1 Flavisolibacter sp.
CCTGTTTTCGGATCGATCCAGCAAATAGTCTACGAACCATTTAAAAGATCAAGCTTCACCGAGCCCGACGTACTATACACTATATAATCCTTACCATCGCTCAATGTCCACTGTGCGTTTGAGCCGGAAGGAAAGGGCTTCATCGCGCAAGCATTTTCCAAAAACCCATCGGGCAGTGACGGTAACACGGCCATGGATCCGCCGGCCATGAATACAGCCCATCCAAATTGATCATAGCTATCGCCGGAGTAAGTGACGGCTTTGTCAGGGAAGCTTTTGCGGTATTCGTTCACCGCCCTGTACACCTGTTCAAAAGAGGTTCGCTTTGGTTTTAATAAGCGCGCGTGCTGACGGGGAGCGAGGTTCTGTCCGCCCTTTGGTTCATAGGCCGTTCCATCTTCCTGGTAATGCCAGTAACGAATGTCAATGAGATTCACCACCATGGCACGTTTGCTGTCGGCCAGTATCGCATCCTGTACATCTTTTGTCGTGCTCAATCCAATGATCTCTGTTTTCTTATTTTCTTTTTCCCACTGATCAATTACCTGAAGCCAGAATTGAACGAAATGCAAAGGCCCGGTATATTCCGCACCGATCAATTGAATTACCCCGCTATTATTCTTAAAATTATTCAGGCACTGCCTGATGAATGCTTTGTGTAATTGTTTGCGGACCGTATTGGTTGTGTCATAAAACTGGTCTGCATAAAAAATACGCTTATCGCCCGCAAAATTTACCGGTTCGTTAAAGCCGGTATTGTTAATGTTATTGGCGGTACGCCATGGAAAATCAACATAGTGAGCACCCGCTTCAATAATATTATGCTGGAAATAATTGTTGTGTAGCAGTATCAGACCTTTGCTGTCGGCGAGGTCGGCGAATGCCTTCAGCCGGCCCCAGTACCAGGTATTGTATTTCGTCAGATCGTACTTGCTTAATCCGTCCCAGGCAGTTTCCCTGCCGCTTCTTGCGAATGGCAACTCATAAAATGGCGGCCATACTTCGCCGTCCATTCTTCTTATGCGCTCATGATCGTCGCGGCGCCGGTCATACCATAAGCCATAATTGTGCTCAAGGGCGAGAACATGATTCGACTTCATCCAGCTGGTCAGCGAGTCGAGATCATCGGTAAGTCCCCAACCCGTTCTTCCGGGAACATAGCGCGTAATAGCTGGTTTCATTTTCGGAAGATCGGTTGGTAAAACCCCTCCGTTCCACCACGGCACTTCGCTCCTGGCCCCCGTAACAATTTGCCCGCCGCGCACCAGCCATCCATTCTTGATTTGAAGAGCAGGCGCCCGATGAACAGCAACCGTTTTCTTAATTCCGATCTGCTCAATTGTTTTGGCGCCAGCGTAGCCTGTTGAAAGGGCTTGTCGTTTCGGGGCCGCATCGATCCATTCGGTTAGCAACAACAATGGCTGCTTTGCCTTTTCGGTCAATTCCATGGCCACACTGACCGGCGGACTGCTTGATGCTTCTGATTCCACCGGCAACAAATACGCATGACGAAGAATGGTATCGCCCAACCGGTTCGCCAGCTGCGCATAATATAAGCTTCTCGGTTTAATTTGTTCATTTGAATTTTCCCAATACCCATCGCCCGCAAACTGCGCCCATGAGCCATACGCCCAATTCCATGCCGTTGGTGGCTTGTAGCAATCGATGCGTGCTGCCGTGCACTGCCAGAACACGCTGTTGGCTGCACTCCATCCGGCACCCTGGCCATCCTGTCCCCGGTTGCCAAACCGCAATGCATCACCATCGATATTTACAATATCGAACAATACGCCTGAGGCCCAGCTGTCGATGGTTCCCGAAAAACTAAAAGGCAATTTTGATTCACACTGAACAAATGCGTTGGGGCCGGGCGCACAAAATCCTACGGCGAAATCATGATAGCCATTTTCAGCATAGCAACGTTGAAATAAGGTTTGCTGACCGGCGGTTAAAAAACTATAACGGCGCTGCCCGCCGATTTCAGAAACGGGGAATAAAGATTTGCAGTCTTCAACAGTGATGCGTTTTGAACTCTCCAGCAAATTCACCGCCGATCCTGCAAAATGCGTGAAGTTGACCTGGCGTATCCACGCATCCTGCACATGCTCCATCGTGATCGCCATCCAGCGATGTGCCTCGTCTTTTGGGTTGTTGATATCATAGGTCGATTCAAGGCTTAGATTTTCAATGCCGGTATTCCGGATGCGGCCGGGCCATGAATAAGAGGCGATCGTTGAAATACCGTAAGCGGTATCGAGGGCCGTCGTTAAAGGAGCATCGAGCGTAACAGTATCTCCGCTAACGGCAATGATCTTCCTGTCGAAATACAAATCTCTTTCGCCAGGTTTCCATCCCAGTGCGCTGATACCTCCGCCGAAGGTTTCGGTGCCCAGTGTTTGGATCCATTTCAATGTAGATGGACGGTGAATGATGACCTCATCACCATCGCTCAACTGGTCGGCAGACTTCGTGGAAATCTTATTGGCATTTACGGGAACATAAGCATTGGCAACAGGCATTTCTTTGTTGACCCTCCTGTTATTAATGCCGGCAACACGAATCAGGGTTTCCCTGTCGGTACCTGTTCCAAGGACGAGGGTTTGATTCACACCGCTACCGCGGAGCACAACACCGGATGCATGAATGCTTAACTGGCCTTCCACCCTGTACGTTCCTTTTTGTAACAACACGGCGCCACGAAAGCCATTCTGATCCAACGGCAAAGAGGAAACATAATCAATTGCAGATTGAATGCGTAAGGTGGCATCTCCGCCTGCGGGCGCTACAACGACCCTTGCGGCCACCATTGGAATTGTCCTTTCCCCGGCCATATAGCCGGCGTAAGAAAAATCAGGAATCCGGTTGCCCAGTGAATCGGGCGTATACACCAACTGCCCGTTGGGTTGAATCGTCAGGGGCGAAGGACGCTTTTGATTTTTATTTTGGGAGAATGCAAAACAGGAAGATAGGATGGCCAGGCAAATTGCACTGCCATAGGCTATCTTCCTGGTATGTGAAATAAAGCCATTCACTGTTGAATTTACCGTGAAATTATTTGGGTTAAGGAATTCTATTTTGTTTCTGCTGATTTTTTTCGAAGGTTGGCGGCCGTCACATTCCTGATATTCACCACGCTGTTCAGGAACTCTTCGATATTCGTGTATCCGTCCTTATCCCGGTCGGAGGAAGCATCGCTTGCATTACGTGGATTCAAACCATGTGCGGTTTCCCAGTCGTCGGGCATGCCATCATTATCGGAATCTTTATAAGGAGTTCCCTTGTATTGAGGATACCCGCCAACCTGTGACGGATCGGTGATGATCCCTATCTTGTAAGAATCGATGGGCAGGCGGCGGTGCTCGAACTGCTTTTCAGGCAGCTTTACATTTGGTATGTAGTTGATCTTACCCGTCCTTGCCTGCTCCGTGATCCTCGTATCAACTGCATCTCTACCGGGCAGCGTCGCGCC
>DATMHB010000344.1:0-2688 GCA_035555175.1 Flavisolibacter sp.
ATTTTGCGGGATGGGCATTTCTGTAGCAATGCCCCCTGAAGGATCGCCAGGCAATCCCACGCGCACCGTGTGTAATTTTCCGATCCTTCCGTTTCGCACCAGCTCGCACGCTTTTTTAAATTGCGGCCAGGGATTCACTGACCGTTGCTGGCTCCCCAGCTGGAAGGTCACGCCCGATTTGCGAACCACGTCGCTCATTGTGCGACCTTCTTCAATTGTAAGAGAGGTTGGTTTTTGCAGGTAAATATGTTTGCCCGCCAGTGCGGCTTCGATGGCGGGTTGGGCATGCCAGTGATCCGGCGTGCTGATGATAACGGCGTCGATGTCCTTGTTGTCAAGCAGGGCATGATAATCATCGTAGAGCTGCACGTCGATGTAATTTTCCTTTCCTGTTTTCTTTGCGTACCATCCTTCGATCATTTGTTTGCCCTTCTTTTGCCGCTCGCGGTCGAGATCGGCAATGGCCATGATGCGTGCCACATCATATTTGAAGGTTTCAGGAAGGTCGTGCGTGCTGGCAATTCGTCCACAACCTATCTGCCCGATGTTGATCTTATTGCTCGGCGCATTCTTGCCGAATACGGAGGACGGAACAATCGTTGGAAAATTTGAGAAAGCTACGGCGCCTGCTGCGCCGAGGGTGTTCTTAATAAACTTTCTCCTGGTGTTAGCATTGTTTGATTCTGACATTTCAGAAATTTAAATCCTGTACCCGCGCGTTGGCGGGGATCAGAATTGGTTATTCAATTATTTTATCGAGCGCCGGAACATTACCGGCGTAACCAAAGTAACCCTTGTTCTGGTTAATCACCCCGTTGCTGTTTGCCTGGATCGCATTTGATGGAACAGGCCAGAGCACATGGTAAGGGCTAATCGTGTACTGGTCGTTGTGTATGGTGCGGATGCCCGTTCTGTAAAAATTATTTTTAGCCTTTACGCGGTCGTAGAAATAATTATCGTCAGAAAAATTGTCAAGGCGATAGGTCTTTCCATTTTCAGCGGCCTTACCTGTTTTTGCAAACAGAAAGGCGATGCGTGTAAGCTCGGTTTTGCGCGGCTCTTCATAAAAAAGTTCTCTTGCTCTTTCATCCAGGATAGTGCCCATATCCACGGGGCCCACGATGGGTGCGGCTTTGGCCCTTGTTCTCACCTGGTTTATATCAGCGGCGGCGCTGGCCAGGTCACCCTTCCAGAAATAAGCTTCTGCCCTCAGCAAATAAGTTTCTGCCAGCCGGAACACATACCAGTCGGTGTGACCACCCTGCATCGGCGAATTTTCCGTGTCGGGGACATAAATTTTGTAGTGGGGCCATCCAAACCAGCTGCGGATCGTATCAGCACAAAGCAATCCACCCGAGGAATTGCGGAGTTGCAAAGGCTTGAGATAATTCGGATCGTTCGCGGTTTTCAATCCGGGCTCGTTGTATAAGAGCTCTTCCATTGTCATCCAGTTGCCTTTTGCGTGCCGCAGATCATTGGGATCATCCCAGATCTCGTACTGACTGTAATTGGTGGGACGCGCACGGCCAATGCCCCTTCCGTATAAAGCAGATTGAATAAGTTCAATATTCGAGGCCACGCCATCATTTGTTCCTTTCTTTCCTGTCGGCGTTGTAATGTTAGTACCCCAATAAGGAACGGCCTGCCGCATGATGCGCATGCCGGTCTCATACTGTCCATCGCCAAAGCGATCGATGATCATATAAAGACCTTCCTTGTTTTCAGCCAGCGATTTATTCTCGGGCATGTGAAGATCCCAGATAACGTTTTTCTTGGTGGCGCCGAAAGGATTCCTCATGAGGCTATAAACACCACTATTGATCAACGTGGTGGCTGACGCAATGGCGTCGTCAAATTTTCCGAGGGCAAGATTGATCTTCGTCAGCAGGTGCAGCACGGCGCCCTTTGTAACTTCTCCCCTGTTCACGCCATCGGAAACCCATTTAGCGGCGAACTCAAGGTCCTCCTTCATTTTTTGAAGGATCACTTCTCTCTTTGTTGAATAAAAATCAAGCTTTGGATAATTGTATTCCTTCATGACGGCGGGCACATCACCAAATTGATTGGTAAGCCTGTAATAGCGCAGTGCCCTATGAAAGTAAGCTGAACCGAGGATAGCATTGCGCTCGGCCTCAGATGCATACTTCGCATTATCGATACGCGTGATCACCGTATTCGCATATTTGATGCCCCTGTATCCTTCCCTCCAATAATACTGGATGCGGGCATGGTCGGCATCGTCATAAGCGGTGGCAGCATCGGGTGTGATCCAAAGATTCAAATCCTGCGCAGGCCCCGACTTGTCGGTTGTGCCTTCTGCCGTTACTTCCGTAAATACCATCTCCGTTAAGATCGGAGGATTGTCTCCGTAATATTCCAGCCTCGCATTTCTTGCACAGGCTACGAGTGCGGAACGCATGCCCGCCGCATCTACATAAGCATTGGTTGGTGTAAAAAATGAAAGTGGCTGCGGCTTCAGGTAATCCTTCTTGCAGCTGACAAAGCTGACAAGCAGGGCGAGCATGATCATGAGCCGGTATTTAAAACTAATGTTCATATACGATGAGTTAATGTCTTAAAGAATGATGTTCAATCCAAGTGAATAGATCCTGGGAGGGATGGCTGTAGAGATCCCGCCATTGCTGTCACGATTCCTGTATTCCGGATCCCAGAACTCCCAATCAGGTG
>DATMHB010000345.1:0-2500 GCA_035555175.1 Flavisolibacter sp.
GGCTTATTCCCCCGGGAAAACCCACTTGCAATCGGCCGGAATTGATAGTATTTTAGAACCGGCAAACCAATTACCCTAAACCCAACTACTATGAAGATCCATGTACCCATTATGACTTTCCTTGGTGGGTTGGTTTGTGCCCTCGTTTTTACTTCGCCTGCTCATGCGCAGAACATTGACTTCGGAAAAAGCTATGTGAATATTACAAAAGGATTGAACGGCGGTACGGTTGAACCCGGCGATACCCTAGAGATCAGGGCTTCCATTGTTATTAAGGCCGGAACCTACGACAGCTGCGCCTATTTTGATGTAATTCCTACAGGTACCAGTTATATTCCCGGCACCATTCGGGTGCTCACGAACGAGGGAAAAATTTATAAACAATTCACAGATGCCATCAACGATGATGAAGGGTGGATCAATGGAACGAATATCCGCATCAACCTCGGTTATGTACAAACAGATGCGCCGGCAACCAGGTACAGAAGAGGAAGGCTGAGGAACGGATACGTTGGTGCTGCAGGAACCACACCGCTGTATAAACCTTCTTTCTTCAAGGGCACATGTATCCAGGCGGCCAGCTTTCGCGTAAAAGTTACTGCGTCGTACAATACAACGATCAGCATCGGCGGCGGATCGATGACCTACTTCCCTGTCGGTGGCAGGCTTACGACTTTTAATTTTCCAGGTCGAACCGTTATCGTTTATAAGAACTATGGAATTTGTCCCAACGCGGTAGGTGCCAATGCACTCGGCACCGAGTTCAATGGAACCTTCGGCAGCGGAAGGCCGCGCAACCGGGGAACGTCTGCGAACGTGCCGGTAGGTTACACCTACAGTCCTTTTACCTCGAATATGCCCAACGACTATTATTACGGAATATCAAATAACACAAGTATCAATACCGGTTATACGGTGCTGAATAGCTGGCCTAAACCGGATAATGTGCACAGGGTATTTGGTGTGTGGGACATTATCGGAGACCATACAGGGGCAGTGAATCCCGTGCTTGGCAATCCTGCCGCAGACACGGTTGCCAATGCCAATGGCGGTTATATGCTTGTGATCAACGCGGCCTATCGTATCGACTCTGCATTCCAGCAAACCATTTCAAATCTTTGCCCGAATACTTATTACGAGATCGCCGTATGGATGAGAAATATCTGTTCGCGTTGCGGTTGCGATTCGAATGGCGTTGGTGCGGGCAGCGCCGGCTACATACCAACGGCGGTCCAAGACTCTTCGGGCGTGTATCCTAACCTTTCCTTCAACGTAAATGGCGTGGATTATTATTCATCAGGAAATATTTTGTACACAGGTAACTGGATCAAAAAGGGATTTACTTTTTTAACGGGTCCCGCACAAACAAGCTTTACGCTCAAAGTGTTCAACAACGCACCAGGTGGTGGTGGTAACGACTGGGCGCTGGATGATATTTCTGTTGCCACGTGCAGCCCCAATCTTGCATTTACACCAACCAACAATCCAACCGCATGTGATGGTAATACCGTCGACTTCGGCGCTTACGTCCGGTCTTTCTTCAATAACTATACTTTTTATAAATGGCAGAAGAGTACTGACAATGGAGCAACGTGGGCCGATGCGGGGCCTGTTGGAACAGGAAACCCCGTGTGGAATGGCACCGACTGGGAATACTTCACCGCCTATCCGACGTTTGTTGCGAATGCGGCTGACAGTGGTACAAAATACAGGGTCGTTGTTTCAAGTACGGCGGGCAATATCAACGACGCAAACTGTTCTTTTGCCGACGTAGCCTCGATACTAACCCTGAACGTAATTGAATGCGGTGTTCCGCTCGTTACCGACATTCTATCTTTTTCTGCCAAACGGCAGGATAATGTCAGTCTTTTGAACTGGACAACCAACAAAGAAGACCAGCCGGTAAATTATACGATCGAAAGAAGCACGAATGGACAAACATTCACGCCAATTGCTTCGATCAGTGGGCAGAACACCCCGCTCGATATCCATTATTATAACTGGTCTGAAAATTATTCCGGCAGCGCCACGGTCTATTACAGGATCAGGTTGACTGCACCGAACAGGCAAAAGATCTCAAGGATGGTAAGACTCTTTACTCAAAATGATGGACTGACATTCGGCAATATTGAAAATCCTTTTAAAGACAAATTGATCGTAGACGTTAATGCTCCCTTCAATGGCCTTGTTTACCTTCAGCTGATCGATAATACCGGCCGCACCCTCAGACAACAGCAATGCGCCGTAACACCCGGATCCAACTTAATTTCAGTAGAGAATACGCGCACCCTGCCAAAGGGAATGTATACGATCATTCTGCACCATCAGCAAACAACGATCAGCAGGAAACTCGTAAAGCAATGATCTTGATTGATAAGATCAGCGTGCCATGGAACGACGTCATTACATCACATGCGCCTGGTCGCTTAGCTCCGTATTGGTAGTAACGGTCTGATGCTGGTCCGCGGGGCGCTCTCTTCGCACAAATCGTTTCTGGAAA
>DATMHB010000346.1:0-2397 GCA_035555175.1 Flavisolibacter sp.
CTGCAGCACTCTGAATTTGGACGGTCTTAAGGACCAAGAGTCTAATTCGTGCTATGCGACGCAACGAAAGGCGCTGTATTCCGTTAGGCCTTCTTTAAAGAATAAATGTCGTTAAGATACCCACGGAAATAAGGCGCTGGAACAGATCCTCTGTTCGAAGAGCGGGTAGTAAGCATTCCGACCTTAATGCTTTAATGCAGTCTTAGTTAGTGCTTCGTGGAAATGATTGCGTACGTGTAGTAAGCGTTTGCTTTGAACCTTTTGAATTTTTGAGTTTTTATAGCGCCTTTGCGTACCTGGCGGCTTTGCGACTTGGCGTGAAACCTTGGCGCCTTTGCGGCTTGGCGTGAAACCTTGGCGCCTTGACGCGAAACCCTATTTCCCCCTGAATACCGGTTTTCTTTTTTCCAGAAAGGCAGAGGCGCCCTCCTTCATGTCCTCCGTATCAAAACATTTTCCGAATGCCTCGATCTCGACCTTGTATCCATCTTTTTCTGTGAAGACAGCATTGGCGGCCGTGATGCAATGACTGATGGCCAGGGGCGCCTTACTGATGATCACTTCAAGTATCATTGTTGCTTTTGCCATCAGCTCTTCCTGCGGCACTACATGATTCACTAACCCGTATTCCAATGCAATGCTTGCCTCGATCATATTTCCGGTCATCAGCAACTCGAGCGCCCTTCCCTTGCCCACGAGTTGGACAAGCCGTTGCGTACCACCATAGCCCGGAATCAATCCAAGGTTTACTTCAGGCTGTCCGAATTTTGCATTCTCGCTCGCGATCCTGAAATGGCACGACATGGCGAGCTCACATCCGCCGCCGAGCGCAAATCCATTTACCGCCGCGATCACAGGTTTTGAACAATTCTCTATCTTAAAAAAAATGCGCTGACCTTTTTTTGCAAGGTCCATGCCCTGCGATTTCGTAAGACCGGTGAATTCACTGATATCCGCGCCCGCTACAAAAGCTTTTTGTCCCGCCCCGGTAATGATCACGCCCCGGATCTCGGGGTTCGATTCAATTTCAGTCGTGAGCGCATCGAGATCGGCCATCACGTCCTTGTTAATGGCATTCATCTTATCGGCACGGTTAATGGTCACCGTGAGTATTCCTTTATCCAGGGAGGTCAATAAGGTCTTGTACATAATTTTCTTTTTTCAATTCCTTGCTAGAAGCTCCTGTGCTGTTGCACCCAGTTCTTTATGTAGCCTGCAATCTCATGAGTGGGCGTACCTGGCGGAAATAAATTTCCAACGCCCTGTTGTTGCAATTGTTTCATGTCTTCCTCAGGTATAATGCCGCCACCCGTAAGCAGCACATCATCCATACCTTTTTCTTTCATGAGCGAAAGCAATTTTGGAAACACCGTCATGTGCGCGCCGGATAAAATGCTGATGCCGATGGCGTCGGCATCTTCCTGCAAGGCGGCGTTCACCACCATCTCGGGTGTTTGTCTCAGTCCTGTGTATATCACTTCCATGCCTGCATCGCGGAGCGCTGTTGCAATGATTTTTGCACCGCGGTCATGACCATCCAGTCCTACCTTCGCAACAAGTACACGAATGGGTCGTTTTAGCTCTGCACTCATATTGTCCTCAAAAATAAAGTACTTTACAGAACGGCTTTTCAAATTCCTAAGATGCATTATAGAAAATTTGGCAGGACAGACCTGATGGTAAGTGAAATTGGTTTTGGTGCATGGGCTATTGGTGGCAATGCAGTAATTGGAACAACGCCCATAGGCTGGGGCGAAGCCGATGATGCGGTTTCCGAAGCAGCCATTCATGCCGCCCTCGATGCGGGCGTCAATTTTTTTGACACCGCTGATTTTTATGGGCTCGGCCACTCGGAAAGTTTACTGGGCAGGGTATTGAAAGGAAATGATGAAGCCATCATTGCAACCAAAGTAGGACACCGCAACGTGAGCAACACAATTGTACTTGATTATTCCAAAGAATATATCATCCGTGCCTGCGAAGAAAGCCTCAGGCGGTTGAACAGAGGCACGATAGATTATTATCAGCTGCATTCGGCACGCATGAAGCATCTTGAGCAGGGCGGCTGCATTGAAGCCATGGAAGCTTTGAAACAGCAGGGGAAGATCAGGTATTGGGGTTTGTCGCTGCCCACTTTTCAGCCGGATGAGGAAGCCAATTATCTTATGTTTGAAAAACTCGGTGACGGATTCCAACTGGTGTTCAACCTGATCAACCAACGGGCGATGAAAGTGATCAGAACTGCAGGAGAGGAGGGATATGGGATTATTGCGCGCATGCCTTTGCAGTTCGGATTGCTTACCGGAAAATTTTCCGCATCCACGCGCTTCAGCAACGATGATCATCGGAGCTTCCGTCTCACGCCACGCATCCTGCAAAATTCGCTGCAGGTGCTCG
>DATMHB010000347.1:0-3886 GCA_035555175.1 Flavisolibacter sp.
AACCTCTTTGGTTGGCTGTAGATCGTTCGGATAAGAAATCTTACCGTCTTTATCTACGTCCTCGAAAACATACACGCCCGTCTGCCGGTCAACTCCGGTCAGATGATATAACCGTTGTGTAAAAAGCGATTTCCCAATTACGTAACGATTCGCAAATGAGCTTGATTCAATATTTGGGAAGGCGAGAAGCTTATTTTTAGGAATTGTGATATTAAAAGACGAAGTCCAGCCAAACTGCGGTGAATTGAAGGCGGCAAACGAAAGTTCCATTTCTGTTCCGCTATTCCTGACTTTTGCAGGTAGATTAAATTGAATTGAGTTGAATCCGGTGATCCCAGGCAAAGGGTATCCTATTAATTGATTTGAGGAGAGGTTTTGATAATAGGCAACGGTCAACAATAACCGATCCTTGAAAAGGCCCAGCTCTACTGCTGCTTCAGCCTTTGTGGTTTTTTCCCAGGTGTAATCGGGGTTGCCGAGTCTGGATGGTGCAAGCCCGCTGACGCCATTATAGGGGAACGGCGTTGATGAATATGTATCTAGGTATCCGTAATCGGCGATTTGGTCGCTCCCTGTGACGCCATAGCTCGCCCTTAGTTTTCCATAACTAAGAAATGGAAGTGCAGTTTTTACGCGCTTTTCTTTGGAAAAGATCCAACCTACTCCTGCCGCAGCAAAGTTGGCAAATCGTTTATCTGATCCAAAGCGGCTCGATCCATCTCTTCGCCCACTGAGGTTAACCAAATATTTTTCGTTGTAACTGTAGCTGATCCGGCCGAACAATGCACTATATCTGTATTTCCGGTAATCGGAGGCCAGAACTCTTATTTGCGGAGCTGCAATCAGATTTTCTAAGAGTGCATCACTTGTGTAACCATCACCGCGCAAAGTCTGTGATTGCAAAAGATTTTCCTGGAATGACGAACCAACGAGAATTTTTATCGATCCAAACGCCAGGTTGCTTTGATATTCGATCCCGGGCTCGGCTATCCAGGTCATGTTGGAAGCTTCTGCAAAGTTCGATGCGCCGAAAATGCCAAAGGCATAATAAGCAGGGTTTTGAGCACTTAATGGATACTTGTCTTTTTCTTTTACCTGGATGTTCAGGTAACCAAGATTCGTTTTTAATGACAGACCACGCAGCAGCTCATATTGCAGGCCGAGGTTTGAAATAAGGTTGGTGGTTTTGCCCTTATAAATTTGCCGTAAAGCAGCGTAAGGATTGTCCCAGGTCGAGTTTTCCCAGTTCAGGGTTCCATCGGCATTGAATAGCTTGGGGGCCACAGGAGAAAGTTGAAGGGCGACCCGCATGAGATCCGTTCTTAACGACCGATTGTCTTCCACGAAATAGTTGCCAAGAAAGCTGGTAAAAAATTTTCCGTTTGCTGAACGGTTGGAAAGACTTAAATGAAAAGAGCCTTTCTGTTCGCCAAAGTCTCCGGGAAACACTGTTGACTCCTTGTGGTACCCGCCACCGACAAGGAACTGTGTATTGGCGTTACCGCCAGAAAGCGATGTTTGAGCGTCCGTGAAGTGAGCAGTGCCGCCCACGAGCTGCTTTTGCCAGTTGGTATACCGGGTCGTATCCCACGTGCCGTTGATGTCATAATCATACGGGAATATGGCTTGCGCGTCATTTTGCTTTGCCAAATGGCGCATTTTTAAAAATTCATTTGTAGAGAGCATTTCTATCATATGGCCCACTTTTCCCCAGCCCTGGTAAAAGCGAGCATCCACTTTTGTGCTGCCTTGTTTACCTTTTTTAGTGCTGATCAAGATAACACCGTTTGCACCGCGCGATCCATAGATGGCTGTTGCATCCGGATCTTTCAAGACTTCAATGCTTTGGATATCGGCAGGGTTGATAGAACTCAATGGATTGCCACCGAATAAATTTGACGAGCTTGTGTATACCGAGGTAAGGGAAGCAGCCGGATAAGGCACACCATCTATAATATAAAGAGGAAGGTTCCCATTGTCAGCAGAACTATTGCGAAGACTGTTGATTCCTCTGATCTGAACACTGATGCCACCTCCGGGTACTCCTGTAGTTTGCTGGATATAAAGCCCCGGAACATGGCCGCTCAATGCAAGGAGCGGATTGTTGACCGGTTGTGTGGAGATCTGTTCTTCGGTTACACGGCTTACATTACCCGTATTCGACCGCCTTGTCGTCGTTCCATACGCAATCACTACCGTTTCATCGAGCGAACTAACGGCCGTGGATAGACTAATATCCACTAATGTTTTTCCATCGAGATAAAATTCTCTGCGGTGATAGCCAACGCTCGTCACCACCAGGATCGCGGAAGGACTTACGTCGGAAAGCGCGAATAATCCACCATCGTCGGAAGACGTGGCCTTGCCTGTACCCTTCACCAGGATGGTGGCGCCGGCAACGCCTTCTCCTTTTTCGTTGCTCACCCTTCCTTTGATATCGATGTTTTGCGTGATGGAGGAGGAAGCCGTTACGCGCTCGTCTTTCCTGTGCACCGAAATATAATTCCTGTTGATGGAGTAGGACAGCGGCTGCTGCTCGAAGATGCGGTCCAGGATGGTCTCAATCTTTGGGCTGGTAATTTCCAGCGTTACCGGTTTCGAATTTCTAAGCTCTTCGCGTACGAAGATGAACCGGTAGCCCGTCTTGCTTTCGATCTGGGCAAAGACCTCCTCCAGGGCCAGGCTTTTAAAAGACAGCGAGATCGGCTGGCCTTTCGAAGCGAGTGTGAGGGTCAGAAAGACGAAGGCCGTCAGTATTTTCCTCACACGAAAAATCATAGACGTCTTTTTGCCGTACAGAATCAAGTGCATAGCTTTGTTTAGTTTGGGTTAATGAATAACAAATCTTCCAGGATTGTTTTAATGCGTTAACCTGAACGACCTCCGGAGGTGTCGCAAGCACTTCCGGTTTTGTTTGGTGAACCATTATGCTGAACCTATGGCTGTATTGTCAAATGATTTCCATCGAGGGTGAAATGAACTCTTCTTGTTGCTTCCAGAAAACTTAACACGCGGTCCAACGGTTCGTTTCTGTCGATCGTGCCATTGAAGTGAAAGCTGATGTTGCCCTTGAGATCAACTTCAATATCATACCATCGTTTGAGCTGGGCTGCAATGTTCTGGATCGTGGCATCATGAAAAAAGAAAACGCCGTCTTTCCATGCCACTTCCCGCCGCACTTCCGCAGGAACCACCCTGATCGTTCTTGAAGTAAGGGCCTGTTCGTTCGGCCGAAGCATAACCGTTTTGCCATCCTTCTCAACGCGCACCGACCCTTCAATAAGCGTTGTCTTTACCACCGCTTCGTCCATATAGCTATTCACGTTAAAATGTGTTCCCAGCACCTGCACAGTGCCTCCATCGCCCCCCGGTGTAAGGATCTTTACTTTAAATGGCCGTTCCGGATCTTTTGCCACTTCGAAATAGGCTTCGCCTTTCACTTCCACCATGCGCTGCGCAGGTGAAAAGCCCGCGGGAAATCTGATGAAAGTCTCGGCATTAAGCCAGATCCTTGTGCCATCGCCCAGCACTAATTTATATTGTCCTCCTCTTGGAGTAGAAACAGTATTGTATCGCATTTCCTGGTCGTTGCCTGTGTATACCAGCTCTTCTCCATTTCCTTTCTGAATATTGATCTTGCCCTGAGTGGCGATGGTTCCTTTGTTGGTAGAATCCAGGATGACCGTTCTTCCGTCTGCAAGCGTAAGTACCGCCCGGTCATATCCGGGTAGTATTGTAGGTCCTTCTCTCTGAAAGCGATCCGCGGCCTGTTTCGTATGGCCGGCCCTGAATACAAATATGCTGATGACGCCAATGATGAGCGTTGCTGCGATTGCATAGGGAAGCACGCTCAGGAAAATCTGCCTGCCTGTTTTTTTCAGTCCCA
>DATMHB010000348.1:0-4987 GCA_035555175.1 Flavisolibacter sp.
AAAGGTGAGCCTACCCTTCCTTGCTTCGGAATTGATGCGCAGGGAAGCCCTCTCGAACTCGTTACCAATCAATACGCCTCTGTTCTTATAATAGCCGCCCGAGATATAAAAATTAGCGTTTTGCGATCCTCCCGATAAGCCTACATTCTAATCCTGTACCGGCCCTGTACGATACACTTCATCCTGCCAGTCGGTTGCGATCGTATTGTTGGCTACCTGGGCTGCGATGCCTGCAGGCAACACGGCACCTGAATTCTGGTATTGCTGCTTTATGGTCTTCAAAAAATCAGCGGCGTTCATCACGTCCCATTTTTGAGGGATGCGCTGTACACCATAGCGTGCGGAAACGCTGATCTTCGGAACACCATCCTTTCCTTTTTTTGTTGTGATGATGATGACGCCGTTACCTGCACGCGAGCCATAGATCGCCGCTGCGGAAGCATCTTTCAATATCTGGATCGAGGCAACGTCGTCGGGATTGATCGTGACGTTGGCATCGGTGAGCATACCATCGATCACATACAAGGGCTGTGCATTTCCAAAATTGGATACACCCCTGATCTCGATGGTGGGATTCGATCCGGGGGCGCCGCCATTGCGCACGGTAACGCCTGATACCAAACCCTGGATGGCTTCACCTACCGACTGCGCGGTGACCTTGCTCGCATCCGTCATATTCACGATGCCCGTTGCACCGGTCAGGTCCCTTTTTCTAACCGTCTGGTATCCTATTACAACAAGCTGTTGTAATTCCTGGTTGGAGGCCTGGAGCTGAATGCTAAGCGGATTGGCGTCACGCACAACAATTTCCTGCGTGGCATAACCAACATAAGAAATTACCAGCGTACTTCCCGCGGGAGCATTAATGGAGAATTGGCCGTTCACATCCGACGAGGCGGAAGTGCCAGTGCCTTTAACCGTAATGGTAGCACCCGGCAGCGGTTCACCGGTTGTAGAACGAAGCGTTCCCCTGACTGCCTGTTGCGCACACACACTGAGGGAGGTGAGCAGGGCAGTAAGAATGATCAGATAATGCAATCGTTTTTTCATTTCATGCAGTTTGTAATTAAAAAATCGTTTGATGGTTAATCAGCGAATACATGGAATGATCTCATAGGTGATGATATTTCAAATCATTGCCTGCTACTTTCGCATGCTCGAATCCCGGTAAATCAATTCGGGCTCCAGCATCCGCTTGTCGGGCTGTGAACGATAAAAATGATCGTTCGCAGAGAGCTCAAAGAATAAACGCGCAGCTTCTTCGCCCATCCTGATGGTTTGCTGGTCAACGGTGGAGAGCGATGGAGAAATGTAAGCCCCGAAGGCTTCATTGGCAAAGCCGATGAGGGCTACTTCCTCCGGAATTTTTTTCCCGGATTCTTTCAGGGCCTGCATTGCACCGAGCGCCGTAAAATCCTCTACGGCAAAAACGCCATCAGGTAGTTTTTTTCCCGACAAAAGTTTTTTCATGCATTCCCTTCCCGACGCGATCGTTACACTTCCCTCCGCAATGAGGTTTTCATCTACCTGTATATTATGATGGAGCAAGGCATCTTTATAACCGCGCAGCCTTTCTCTGAAGATCACCACGTGCTGTTGCCCACCAATATGAGCGATGCGTTTGCATCCCTGCTGTATCAGGTGCGTGGTTGCATTGTAAGCTCCCTGGTAGTCATTCACCACCACCGAAGGCACGCCCAGCTGATCGTTCGCCCGGTCGAATAGTATGAGCGGGATGCCACGCTGCTTTATTTTCTTGTAATGATCGAGGTTCGTCGTTTCCTTCGACAGGGAAGCAAGTACGCCATCCACGCGGGAACGCAGAAAGGTAGCTACGCCTTTTTTTTCAAATTCCACGAGCTCATTCGACTGGAACATCAGCACGCTGTAATCGAGTTCGCTGGCCACTTTCTCAATGCCGTGCACAACGGAGCCGAAGAAGTTGATCTCCGCGCTCGGAATAATGACACCGATGATCCGTGTTTTTCCAAGGCGCAGCGAAGAAGCTATTTTGTTGTGATGGTAGTCGAGCTTTTTGGCCGTTCTGTTGACTGCTTTTTTTGTGGCGGAGCTGATGGCAGGGTGGTCATTCAAAGCACGGGACACCGTGGAAGCGGTAACATTGAGCAAACGCGCAATGTCCTGGATGGTCGCTTTGGTCTTGACCGAAGTCATAGCAGTTTATGCAATCGTTTGCATAAATGTAGGATTAATTTTAAGATCGAAAAAAAATTCATAAACAGAGCAGATAATAGCTGAGCAGTCAGGCAATACCCCTGAAACCCTCACCGTCCTTGAGCTGCGGAAGGTTCAGCCCCACAACACGCTTGATCTCTTTATAGAAATGACTATAGTCGTAGTAATCAAAATCATAAATGCGGAAATCCACCGAATCATCAAAATAAGCTTCCAGCGCCTTCCTCACCCTTAATATGCAATACACCGTCTTTGGCGCAAGCCCGAAATTTTTTAAAAAATAGCGCTGCAATGATTTCGCCGAAACGAAATTGTTCTTCATCCTTTCTTCGATCCTGAAGCTGCTGAAATTATTTTGAATCAAATAATTTACCATGTCTTCGATCACCCTGTACTTCTCAATCATCTTCGCATTTTTTTCATACAGGGGAAGAAAATAGTTTTCCGTAAGCTTTACCCTCTCCTCAAACGATTCCGCTCCTTCGATCGCACTGATGTATTCGCCGGATAAAAGATCACGTACCAACGCCGGGCTTTCCACCAGCCCTTCGTGCGAACGGCCATTGAGATAGGGCAACAGCCCAAACCTGAATTTGATGGCGAAGAATTTTCCATCAACCATCCAAGTATGGTTATCCGGGATCAAAATATGATCATCGAACTCAAATGATTCCTTCCCGTTACTGATTGAAAATTTCGATCCGAGACTGAAACGGATCGTGAAACCAACGTTCGGAAGATAACGGATCGCCTGGTTCCCGGAATGGGAAGCCGTCTGCGTGTACGATTGGATAAAAGGCTGCAAGCCCGCAGATGGATAGGCCTTTTTTACAATAGAATTCAATTGTTCCTCATGCACCAGTTCCGTTAGCATCGTCAAGTGTGTGTTGTGAGTTCAAGTTAGCCATTGGCACAAGCCATTCATATTTGAATGTTATGAACGGCGCTCTCATTCTTTAAGCAGAGTACAATAAACTTTCTTTCTTCAACAGCAGACAAAGTCATGACATACATCATGTACGGTCTTTCATTTTTCCAACGCCTTATTTATTTCCCTCCAATCGTTTTCCCTTGGTCAATAACCGGGGTTCTGCGGAAGAATATTTTTGTTGGCATCGATCTCAGGTTGAGGGATTGGCCAATTCCACGCTCTGTGGTTCGCAGACAGCGTACAGAATGCAGAACAATCCGTTCTGTTTACGACGTGTGTGGTACGCTTGAGATCAAAAAAACGGTGGCCCTCTCCTATAAGTTCTTTTCTTCTCTCCAGCGCAATGGCGTCGAGCAATGCGGCGCCTGAAAGATTTTCAGGGACATAACCTTCTATCCGCGCGGCACGCAGTGCATTGAGGTCTGCCGACGCCGCCGTGAAATTGCCCAATCTTGCATAGGCCTCCGCTCTTATCAGATAGGTTTCTCCGACCCTGAGCACCTTGAAGTTCACCACTCCGTCGGGCTTTGTGGCCTGCGATGCTTTTGAATTGAATTTAAAGAGTACTGTGCGGGGAACGCCATCATCGGAAAGCACATCCTGGAAATAAGAAGCATAACGCACATCATTTACCGCGTCGTAAGTACTTAGCAAAGTTGGATTAGGTTCATATTGACTCCGGTTCACATTCGGTGCATAAGCATTTGTGCCCGGACCGCCCTGCCCCGCTTCAAACACCGAGGACCAAAACATTTCGGCACCCGAAGCATCGGTCCATATGTTAGGGAAATTTTCTTTGCTTGTCAACGGCCTTACTTTTATGGCATAGCTGGCATATTTCACCGCGCTGTCAAGTTGGTTCGCATACAGGTAAATCCTTGCGAGGAGTGCATTCACAGCAGAAGAGTCGATGTAGGGCCTGATGGCACTTGTATTGATGGAATGGTCCATTGCCTTCATCAGATTCTTTGCAGTCTTTAGATCGGATTCAATATGATCATAAGTCTCCTTTACAGTACCACGCGACGGCTTCACTTCATAATTGAACTCGGTTATATAGGGGATGCCCGGTTTGGTGGAATTACGGTCGTACGACTCAGCCCAGTACCGCAACACATCGAAATGGACCGTGGCCCTGATGGCGAGCGCCTGCGCCTTGATCCGGTTCACCGCACCCGCATCGGTTGATGCAAAACGGTCGATGCCCTTTGTAGTGATGAGATTCGACTGCGCGATGATGTTATACGCGGCCAGCCAGGTGCCTTCTATCTGCGGCTCATCGGATGCATAGCTCCAGCGTGATAAAACTCTTTCGTTTCCGAGCGACTCCGATGTTTCGTCCAGATTATCCGCGAGCATGTCTGGCAGCAAAGCAAACGCGTTGGACGCGGCATCGGTAGATCCGTAATAATTGACATTCCTGAATAAAGCATACGCGCCTGTGAGCGCATATTCGAAATCCGCAACGCTTTTGAACGAATCGTTTCCATTGACGGAGAATTCAGGCTCCGTATTCAACACCTTCTTACAGGAGAACAATACAAGGGCAAGCAGGATATAGAATGATGGTTTTCTGATTTTCATAAGTTTGGTTTTAGAATCCTACGTTTATTCCAAATGTCACCGTTTTCAATTGAGGATACTGACCGCCGCCCAGGTATCCATTCAGCACTTCGGGATCATAGCCAAGGAAATTGTGCCACACGTGAAGGTTCTGTCCCTGCGCATAAACGCGTATGCTTCGCATCCTGATCTTGTTGAGCAGTGGAGCGGGCAGATTGTAGGCGATCATCACATTGCGCAATCTGAGGAAGTCTCCTTTCTCCACATACCGGGTTGTATTAGCCTGAAATTCGTTGA
>DATMHB010000349.1:0-2611 GCA_035555175.1 Flavisolibacter sp.
GCAGAGAACGCAAAGTATATTAGAAGCTTCTTTCCGTTTCAACCTCTGATGTTCACCCCTGTCTCCTCGTGCTTTGGATTTTCGAGGGATACGGGGATTTCAATGAATGGATTCTAAATCCCCGTGTCCGCTAATTCATTATTGACGAAGTTACTGTTGTTGACCGCGAGACACGAGGCGAACTAAAACTAAATCAAGCTGTCCTTTGCCCTTCTTTGTCTAAAGGATACTTTGCGTCCTTTGCGTTTACATCCCATACACCACGAAGTCGCGATTTTTTTTCGGCTTGTCCAACTGTATATAGTTGCCCTTTCAGGAGACCCACGCATGAAGTTGGAAAAGAAATACGAATCCTTTAAGGAAAGTTCTGCTAAAGACTAACAGTGCCCGCGTCCCCCACGGGGGAAGACGCGGGCACGAAGTTGTACGAAGGAAAGAAAACGATTGAATATCCCAGTGTCCCTCATTAATTAAAGAACTAAAAGTAGAGGTTACTTCGACCCTTCAAGAGTTGCAAAGGAGACGCGGGGCGGACATCAAAGAATGCTGCTCTCGCTCTAAGCTCTCTTTCTGGCTCTTTTTTTCCAACCTTTTGTTTCAAGACAAAAGGTTGGAAAAAGAAACTTCCAATCCTTTTAGGAAACCCTTGCAAAAGGGAAATTAAACGCAAACAACGCATAATAAATCGGCATCGTTCAATCCACATATTGCCTGAAAAAGGGAACTAACTCTTTCGCCAGAATGGCATGGTCCTCCACGCTCGGATGACCCGTGCATCCCCTTGCCTGCATAGGCTGGAAAAAATAAAGACCGATCGGCATTGCAGAGGGGAATTGGCCATCTACCTGTTGCTTTACCGCCGTAAGGCAATTTTGTAAAAGCGTTCGCTTATCGCCGTTGAGCATGGCACTGCTCAACAACACAATTTGTGCCGCCGGATATTTTCCTTTTATGAGTTTTACAAAATCAATGTAACTGTTCACAAAGCGCGCACGGTCAAAAGGCAGGCGCGGCTTTTTGCCATCGCCTCCGCTGAAATCATTTGTACCGAGGGCAATGCTGATCACCTTCGGATTATAAAGACTGAAATCCCAACGCTGTTCATTCTGGTTTTGAAAATCCACTTTTTCATATACCTGCGGCATCACAGGCCCATCACTATTCCAGTTGCGATAAATACCAATACCACTGACACTGCTCAAAATAAACTCGGCGCCCAGTGCTCTTGCCACCCTCGGTCCGTATGCATAGTACGCATTGTGCTGGTCGTGGTATTCGCCCTTACCACACGGCACATCGGATGCATCGGCCGCGGCACCGCAGGTAATGCTGTTACCAATAAATTCAATCAGCTTCTTGTGCGGCCGCGCCAAGGCTTTCACGTTGGTGCCGGAAATTTTTTCAATGATCACCGGGCCGGTGGCGGCCTCGGTTGCCTTATATACCCAAACGGTGTGCATGCCTTCACCGGGGGCGCTGATCACAACAGGCTGATGCGAACTCCCTTCTACCCTGATCCTTTTCTGGTATACGCCATCAAGCTCGTATTGAATATAACTATGGCTGGCAGGATTGGAAAGCATAACCGATATCTGACATTCGCGGCCTTCGAAACTGAATCCGAAATGCACGCCGGAGCTGATCAATTCAACATAATTCTGATCATTCAATTTATACCGTCCGTAAGGCTGCAGCGAAGAAGCCGGAAGAACATTGTTTGCGGCACTGTTCCTGCCAGCGGAAAAACAACTTAATGTGACAAGACAAACGAAAAGGAAATAAAAAAATCTGAATTTCATAAGCTGATTCGGCATGGATGAAGTTAGGAACGTTTCATCTTGCATCGCGCTAACTATTACGTGTTCGGATAAAGAATGGGCGCGCCTGCTTCTCTTTCTTGTTTTAAAGATATTGAGGCATAAACGCAAGACACGAAAGAAGCAAGGGAGCAACGCAAAAAAATTCAATACATCTTTGCGGAACGTCGCATATTTTACTTGTTTCCGTTTCAATTTTACCGTACTCTACCCGGGAAGCGAACGCTGCACGCCCAGTTCAAGTCCGCGGAGTTCGGCCAAACCGCGCAACCTTCCGATAGCGCTGTATCCGGGATAAGTCTTTTTTTTCAGATCATCAAGCATTTGATGACCATGATCGGGCCGCATCGGAAGGGTGGTCCTTCTTCTTTTCATCAATAACACAATCTCCTTTACGATGGAATACATATCAGCATCACCCCCGAGGTGATCGGCTTCGAAAAAATTTCCTTCCGCATCTCTCTTTGTATTGCGCAGGTGCAGAAAATGGATCTGATCTGCAAATCTCCTGATCATGCCTACAAGGTTATTGTCAGGTCTTGCACCAAATGAGCCGGTACAAAAACAAAGACCATTCGCCGGAGAAGGCGCAGCCATAAGGAGGTCCGCGACATCTTTTTCTGTACTGACAACACGGGGCAGGCCGAGAATGGGATATGGCGGGTCATCGGGATGAATGGCCAACTTCAAACCCTCTTCTTCTGCAACAGGAACAACTGCCCTTAAGAAATCATATAAATGCTGCTTTAATTGATTCGCATCAATGCCTTCGTAAGTGCGAAGCGCGGTGAGGA
>DATMHB010000350.1:0-2543 GCA_035555175.1 Flavisolibacter sp.
TGAAACAGGAAAGGGCCGACAAGCTGGAAGCCGCGGCAAGATCAGGCACGCAAGTGAAAGGCACCACCGTATTAGCCGATATGGTGGCAGCACTTAAAACGCCGCGCAAGATCATGATATTGGTGCCCGCGGGCAAACCAGTAGACGACGTGATAGAAAACCTGCTTCCTCATCTTGAGAAGAACGACATTCTCATTGACGGGGGCAACTCTTATTACAAGGATACGCTGAAGCGCATCACTTACCTGCAGGACAAAGGCATCCATTTTTTTGGGATGGGCGTGTCGGGCGGTGAGATGGGCGCGCGCCTTGGACCCAGCATGATGCCCGGCGGGGATAAGGATGCTTATCAATACCTGAAGCCGATCCTCGAAGCTATTGCAGCCAAGGCGGAAGGAATACCCTGCGTTGCCTATATGGGCCTCAATGCAGCCGGCCACTATGTAAAAATGGTGCATAACGGAATTGAATATGCGCTGATGCAGATGATCAGCGAAGTATACGACCTGCTCCACAGAGCAGGCACTTATTCCAACGAGTCCTTACACCGCCTCTTTAAGCAATGGAACGAGGGCCAGCTGCACTCCTATTTGATCGAGATCACAGCGGAAGTATTCAAGACGGCGGATAGCGAAACACCCGAGCAGGGAGATTTTCTTGTCGATAAGATACTGGACAAGGCCGGATCAAAGGGCACGGGTAAATGGACTTCGCAGGAAGCCATGGATCTTCCTGTATCCATACCTACAATCGATATGGCTGTGGCCATGCGTGATCTATCGGTGTACAAAGACCAGCGTGTGAAGGCAGCGAAGTTGTACAAGAGGACGCCGAAGACGGTAGCAATTACCGATGATCTGTTGGTTGATCTCGAAAACGCGCTCGGATTTTGTTTTGCCATTGCGTATGCGCAAGGCCTGAGCATGCTGGCCAGGGCTTCGGATGAACTGAAAATGAATATTCCCCTGCCCGATGTGATCAGGGTCTGGAAAGCAGGATGCATTATCCGCTCGGCACTGCTGGGCAATTTTACTGATGCTTACAAAGCAAACCCCAGGCTCCCGAACCTATTGCTCGATCCTCAGATCGCAGCGGTTTTAAAAAACAGAGAAGACAGCGTGAGGCGCGTACTCGGTCTCGGCATTGATGCCAGGGTGCCGCTGAATGGAATGATGAGCGCGCTGGGATATTATGATGCCTTCCTTAGCGATCGGATGCCGGTTAATCTGATCCAGGCACAGCGCGATTATTTTGGAGCCCATACTTATCAGCGCGTTGACAAAGAAGGTGTTTTTCATACCCAATGGACTGAAGAAAATTAGCGACTGGTTGAATGAGCTGCGCGAAGCCAGCAATTAAATAGAGCAGGTGAGTACAGGGGGCCAGACCCCTATCATAAATGTGTGATAGACCTACCTCCGTCCTGCCTGTCAAAATAATTTGTTCAGAGAATTAAAAAAACGGATTGTTTAAATCGGAACGATGTCATTGAATCAAAAAGCACAACGCAACCCTACCATCATTTTTATATTTGGCGGAAGCGGAGACCTGACCTACAGAAAGCTCATGCCCGCGTTATATAATCTTTATCTGGATAAATACCTGCCGCAAAAATTTCTGATCGTAGGTATCGGCAGATCAGCGTATACCAATGCCGCTTTTCGCAATCACAGCAAAAAAGGAGTGGAGGAGCATTCGCGCCGCCCGGGTTGCGTAAAGATCGCGTGGAAGGAATTTGCACCCTGTATCGAATACATGCAGGCTGATCTTGAAAACGATAAGACCTACCGGTCGATGTTTGAAAGAGTAAAAGAGGCAGAAGCATCATGGAGTGAAGAGGCGAACCTTGTTTTTTATATGTCGGTGGCGCCGCAACTTGCGCCTACTATTGCCGAGCGATTGCATAAGGCAAAGCTGACGGCCGATCCGTCGCGCTCGCGCATGGTTTTTGAAAAGCCGTTTGGACATGATCTCGAAAGTGCGACGAAGCTGAACATCAGGCTGGGTCAATTATTCAAGGAAGAACAGATCTACAGGATCGACCACTATCTTGGAAAGGAAACCGTGCAGAATATTCTTGCATTGCGGTTTGCCAATGCGCTTTTTGAACCGATATGGAACTGTAATTACATTGAGCACATACAGATCACAGCGGCTGAAGACATCGGCGTGGAAGACCGCGGTGGCTATTATGAGCAGGCCGGTGCATTGCGCGATATGGTGCAGAATCACATTCTTCAACTCCTTTGCATGATCGCGATGGAAGCGCCGGTTTCTTTTGACGCAGATGAGATCCGCAATAAGAAGCTGGATGTGCTTATGGCTATTCGCAAATGGAAAAGAGATGAAGTGCATTTGGTTGCCGTGCGCGGTCAGTATGGAGAAGGTTGGATGGAGGGGAAAAAAATGAAAGCCTACCGTTCCGAAAAAAATGTAGCACCCGAATCTACGGTGGAGACATTCGCCGCCGTAAAATTTTATGTTGACAACTGGCGCTGGAAAGATGTACCGATCTACGTAAGAACGGGCAAGACGCTTCATTC
>DATMHB010000351.1:0-16325 GCA_035555175.1 Flavisolibacter sp.
TTGTGAAACCAATTACCAGTATCCATTTGGTTTTGGTCTCTCGTATACCGCCTTTTCTTTTACGGGTCTTTCTGCGAACAAAACAAGCTTCGGGCCTGATGAAACAGTAGTCATCTCGGTTACCGTTTCCAATACAGGCGATCGTGCGGGGAAGGAAGTAGTGCAGGTCTTTATTTCCGATCTTATAGCTTCATTCACGCCCGACGTCAAAAGACTGAGAGCATTTGAGAAAGTGGAATTGCAACCGGGCGAATCGAGGACCCTTCGCTTCAATTTGCCTCTGAGCCAGCTGGCATTTGTAAATCCTTCTAATAGAAAGCAACTTGAAGCCGGCGAATTCAAAATACAGGTGGGTAATCAAACGGCGAATTTCAGCGTCACGAAGTCAAAATTGTTTTAGTACATGAGGGAAAGGAAAATATTTGTATTGCTTTTATTTGTGTTGACCACCGTGGTAGTAAGAGCGGGCGATTTTATCAAAACAGCGGACGGTGTGATCGTACACCCCGACGCGTTCTCTGCAGGCAATATAAAGGAGGTGCGCCTCCGCGTTCTGGCTGAGACGATCATCCGGGTGACCGCATCGGCAAAAGAAAATGCAAAGGAAGACAAAAGCCTGAGTGTGCTTCCATCGGGTACCGTCCGTATAAATTGGAAATTGCTTTCAACAGAACGTTCCGTTACTGTCCGCACTTCCATGCTCGTTGCAGTAGTTGACCTTACAACAGGGGCTGTTTCTTTTTTTGATCCTTCAGGGAAAAAATTGTTGGCAGAAGCACCCCGGGGGCGGTTACTACAACCTATCGTGTTCGAAGGCGAGCCACTTTATCATATTGTGCAGCGATTCGATACTTCACCCGATGATGCATGGTATGGTCTTGGCCAGCATCAGGATGACCTGATGAATTACCGTTCGTATCAGGTGCAGTTGTTTCAGAACAATACCGAAGTAGCGGTTCCTTTTGTTATTTCTAAAAAGAATTATGGTATCCTGTGGGATAATTATTCGCTTACGCAGTTTGGCGATGTTCGTGCTTATCAATCGCTGAATGCCTTGAAACTATTTTCGAAAGACGGTAATGAAGGCTGGCTCACGGCAACTTATTTTAATGATAAGAATGATACATCCGTTGCGGCGACCGAGCGCGCGGAGTCTTCCATTGGATATGAATTCCTGAATGACTCAAAGCTTTTTCTTCCGTCTGCATTTAAGCCACAGAATGGGATGACGGTATGGGAAGGTGACATCGCAAGCGGGCAAAGCGGCGTGCACAAATTCCGCTTTACCTATGCCGGGTATGTGAGGGTATGGATCGGTCATCAACTGCTGCTCGACCGGTGGCGTCAGGCCTGGAATCCGGGCTCTGCGATCCTTGACGTGGCTCTTGAGCAGGGAAAGAAGTACGAGATGAAGATCGAGTGGATTCCAAACGGTGGTGAATCTTATCTTTCGTGCAAGTGGCTGCCGCCTCTTACGGAAAAAGAGTTGAATGGTTATTCATTTTCTTCCGAAGCAGGAACGGGCCTCGATTATTATTTTATCGGCGGGAAAAATATGGACAGTGTGATCAGTGGTTACCGGAGACTAACGGGTAAGGCAACGATGCTCCCCAGCTGGGCTTTTGGAAAATGGCAAAGCCGTGAAAGATACAAGACGCAACGGGAGCTGCTCGATGTGGTTGACGAATTCAGGAAAAGAAGAATTCCACTTGACAATATTGTGCAGGACTGGAGCTATTGGAAAGAAACAGAATGGGGGAATCAGGAGTTCGATCCTTCACGGTTTCCCAATCCTGACAGCATGATCCGTGTGCTGCATGATCAGTACCACACGCATTTCATGATTTCTGTGTGGCCCAAATTTTACGAAGGCATCGATGCTTATAAGAAATTTGATGCGCAGGGGTGGTTATACAAACGCAATGTTGCCGACAGGCAGCGCGACTGGATCAACCAGGGATACGTTTCCACTTTTTATGATGCGTTTAATATGAGGGCGCAAAAAGGATTCTGGGATCTCATCAACGGCCGACTGTATCAAAAAGGCGTTGACGCCTGGTGGATGGATGCCAGCGAGCCCGATATTCTTTCAAATGTAAACCCCGAGAAGCGGAAACAACAGATGACGCCAACAGCCCTCGGACCGGCTGCCCTATATCTCAATGCCTATCCTCTTGAAAATGCAAGAGGCATTTATGAAGGGCAGCGAGCCACCAATCCTGCTTCACGGGTTTTCATTCTCACGCGTTCCGCTTTCGCCGGCATGCAGCGGTATGCCGCCGCCACCTGGAGCGGTGATATTGCTTCGCGGTGGCACGATATGAAAACGCAGATCACCGCCGGATTGAACTTTTCTATGTCAGGTCTTCCTTACTGGACAATGGACATCGGGGGATTTGCGGTAGAGCAGCGTTTTGAACATCCCGATGAAAAAGCGCTTGATGAATGGCGTGAGTTGGTTACAAGGTGGTATCAGTTTGGTGCATTCGTTCCGCTGTTTCGCGTGCATGGACAATTCCCTTACCGTGAGATCTACAATGTGGCGCCTGCCGGTCATCCTGCTTACGAAAGCATGTTGTTCTATGACCGGCTGCGTTATCGCCTTATGCCCTATATCTATTCGGTGGCAGGTGCCGTATACGAAAATAATTATACGATGATGCGTGCGCTGGTACTGGACTTTCCTTCCGATACCGCTGTCACTTCGCTGAAAGACGAATACCTTTTTGGTCCATCTCTCCTTGTGAGTCCGGTTTATCAATATAAACTGCGCAAAAAGGAAGTTTACCTGCCAGGAAATAGCGGGTGGTACGACATTTACTCGGGACGATTTTTTGAAGGGGGGCGAAGGATGACTATCGAGGCCCCCTATGAGCGGATGCCGCTTTTCGTGCGAGAGGGATCCATCATTCCACTTGGACCCGTTGTTCAATATGTTGGTGAAAGGCCTGCCGATACGCTGACGATACGTGTTTACACGGGAAAAAATGCTTCCTTCAATTTGTATGAAGATGAAGGCACGAACTACAATTATGAAAAAGGCTTGAGGTCGGTGATCAGGCTAAGCTATGATGAAAACAGTGGGTCGCTGACAATCGATAAACGGGTTGGAAATTTTCCAGGTATGCTAACACACAGGAATTTCAAAATTGTCTGGATTACGAAAGGCGATCCTGTTCAGTTGGAAGTTGAAAAAGATGGAACCTTAGTAAAATATTCGGGAGAAAAATTAATTGTTAAAAGGAAATCATCATGAAGGCTGTTGTGATGACCATAGCTCTGTATTTGTTTTGCTCCCTGTCGTGCAAGAAAAATTCCGGCAGCGCAGGCGGGGGAGGCAACGGTGGTGCTGATACGTTGGCGCCTGTTGATCCGCCGGTGGCGGCCACTATCGGTTTTTTTCTGGCCGACTGGACTCCAAGATCATTTACGGTCCCGCCTTATACAGAGGCGTCTGTGCCTTCAGGTGATGCTACATCCTTTGTTACGATGGACCCTGCAAGCATCATAACAAAGGTGCCGCGGACCGTGTTCGGGCAGAATGCCAATATATGGATGACGCAGATGGTGACTGAGCCCGCGCTACTGACCCATCTGACAAATCTTAAACCCGGCGTGATCCGGTTTCCCGGCGGAAGCATCAGTGATGTTTATTTTTGGAATGCGGCACCGGGCCAACCGCCTGCCGATGCGCCTGATTCATTGCCCGACGCTTCAGGAAACAAAAAGCCTTCGGGCTATTGGTTTGGCAAGAACACAGCTTCGTGGACCGCATCGCTCGATAACTATTACAGTTTGCTGCAACAAACAGGTAGTCAGGGCATGATCACGGTGAACTATGGGTATGCGCGTTATGGAAAGGGCAGTAATCCCGTGGCGATCGCTGCACACCTGGCCGCCGACTGGGTGCGATACGATAATGGACGCACGAAATACTGGGAGATCGGCAATGAATCGAACGGAACGTGGGAAGCAGGCTATCGAATTAACACGGCTGCTAACGTCGATGGACAGCCGCAGATCATTACCGGAAGCCTTTATGGACAGCACGTGAAAATATTTGTTGACTCCATGAAAAAGGCAGCACAGTCAATCGGCAAAACTATTTACATCGGTGCCTACCTTCTTGAAAAACAACCGGAGTCGTGGCAAACGCCAACCGACCAATCATGGAATGCAGGTGTGCTGGGTCAAAGCAATAACGCAGCTGATTTTTATATCATTCACAGTTACTATACGCCCTATCAGCAAAATTCAACAGCAGATGTCATCCTCGGTACTGCACTTACGAATACATCTGCGATGATGGGTTATGTAAAGTCTTCGATCGCAAATGCCGGTGCTTCCATTAAACCCGTTGCGCTAACCGAATGGAATATCACATCACAGGGTTCGATGCAGCAAGTTTCATTTGTGAACGGCATGCACGCTACTGTTCTCCTCGGGGAAGCTCTGAAGAACCAATATGGCGAAACGAGCCGCTGGGACCTTGCCAATGGTTGGGATAACGGCAATGATCATGGCCTGTTCAATATCGGTGACGAGCCCGGCGTAACAAAATGGAACCCGCGGCCGGCGTTTTATTATATGTACTACTTTCAGAAAATGCTTGGCGACCGGTTGGTAACCACGAACGCTTATGCCGGAGATGTGCTGGCGTATGGTTCAGTCTTTACATCCGGTGAAAAAGGCGTGGTACTCGTCAATAAAGGGAGTACGGCACAAACAGTGCAGGTGTCGGTCAATGGAACAAAGCTTGGAAGCAGATTTTACTGGTACCTGCTGACGGGTGGTACTGATAACGGCGAATTCTCGAGAAAGGTGTTTGTGAATGGGGTGGGACCTGCAGAGCAATCGGGCGGGCCGGCCGACTATGCAAGCATCAAACCTTTTTCTGCGTCGACGCAAAATGGCGTGAAGCTAAGTCTGCCGGCGCGCTCTGTTGCATTTGTGGTGATCGATAAATAAAACGCGTGATGGAGGCGGTTGAATGAAAACTGGGCGGAGGCCTCGGTTAGACCTTATAGGTCTTTAAGACCTATAAGGTTTGGGTTTCAATAACCGGACCAGAGGTTGACCTCCGCTTTCGGTGTGCATATTGATAGGGGATGTTTTTTTGGTCGACTGTGATTGAACATGCTGTCGTTCAACCGCAGATGATTTCCCTGGGTTTTTTTTGGCAGAGGATTGAGGGTTGGCCACTTGACTCGCCGGAGAAAGTTCTTCCGTAGACACGCGGATTTCAGCAGGAAATCATGTGTTCATTTGTTGAAGGGCTTTTACACACACCTTATAGGTCTTTAAGACCTTATAGGTCTTCGAATTAACTTAGAAAAAATTCTAGCATGAAATACCTGAATTGCACGCTCTTGCTCATATTCATCTGTTGCGCAGCGCTCGGACAAAAAAGAAGGAGTTGGATACTGCAATCGCCAGATGGGAAAATTACAGTGAACATAACGGCCGAAAAAGACCTGATGTGGTCAGTAAAGCACGAGCAGACCACCGTGTTTCTGCCTTCGCCTTTATCAGTTTCGCTCCTTGGTGGTGATATCCTTGGTAAAAACGTAGCAGTGATCAATGCAAAGTCTTCCTCGGTCGATCAAAACATTTCAACACCCATTTATAAGAAAAAGGCCATTCATGATCAATACAGCCAGATACTCCTCAATTTGAAAAAAAATTATGGCGTGGTGTTCAGGGCTTATAACGACGGTGTCGCCTATCGCTTCTTCACCAACCGGAAAGACAGCAGTACCGTTGCTGCCGAAGAAGTGCGATTTAATTTTGAAAAAGATGTCAATGGACTTTTCCCTTACGTGCGGGATTTCAGGGTGAGGGGTGATCAGTATGCTACCTCGTTTGAAGCTTTGTACCACGAAGGCACGGTATCTACCCTGACAAAAGATACCATTGCATTTCTTCCTGTACTCGTTGAACTCGATAACGGAAAGAAAGCAGTGATCACCGAATCGGATCTCAGGAATTATCCCGGCATGTACATAACAGGCGGTAAGGGCAATGATTTACATGGATCATTTGCCCGTTATCCGCTCGAAGAAAATGCAGGAGGTTTTAACGGCATCAATTCCGTGGTCACCAAAAGAGCGGATTACCTCGCAAAACTGCCGGGTACTGAACAATTTCCATGGCGTGTGGTGGTTATCAGCAGCGAAGACAAAGAACTTGCAAACAACGATATGGTGTATAAGCTCGCAGCACCGGTTGAGCTGAAAGATATTTCGTGGATCCGGCCGGGCAAGGTGGCGTGGGACTGGTGGAATGACTGGAACATATCGGGCGTTGATTTCAGGGCTGGCATTAATACCCCAACTTATAAATACTACATCGACTTCGCCGCATCCAATCACCTTGAATACATCATCATGGATGAAGGCCGGTCCGACGACAATGATCTGAACAAGATCAATCCCGACGTCAACCTATCCGAGATCATTAACTACGGAAACCGAAAGGGCGTCGGCGTGATACTATGGGCCACATGGAAGTCGGTGATACAGCAGATGCAGGAGGTGTTCCCAAAATATGCGACTATGGGCATCAAAGGATTTAAGATCGATTTTCTTGACCGCGATGATCAAAAGATGGTGGCATCCACATACCAGATCGCAAAAAAAGCGGCAGATAACAAACTGATAATAGACTACCATGGTATGTTCAAACCGTCAGGACTGCAACGTACCTATCCGAACGTGCTCAATTTCGAGGGCGTGAAGGGAATGGAAAATGTAAAATGGACGCCTGATGATGATGTGCCGCGATATGATGCCACCATTCCATTCGTTCGCATGCTGGCAGGCCCCATGGACTATACGCCCGGCGCGATGCGCAATGCAACCAAAACCGCGTTCCGGCCAATAAATTCCAATCCGATGAGCCAGGGCACGCGTGCGCACCAACTCGCTATGTATGTAGTTTTTGAAGGGCCATTGCAGATGCTGGCCGATAACCCGACAGCCTATATGAAGGAGCAGGAATCTACCAACTTCATTGCTGCCATTCCCACCGTGTTCGATGAAACCATTGCGCTTGCCGGAAAACTTGGCTCTTATGTTGCCATTGCAAGGAGAAAAGGAGACACTTGGTATATAGGTGCTTTGTCAAACTGGGAGGGGGCACAGCTGGACCTTGATCTTGCCTTCCTCGGCAACGGAAATTATGAGGCGGAGACCTTTGCCGATGGTGTGAATGCAGACAGGGACGCAAGAGACTACAAGCGTACCCTGATGGCGGTTGATGCAAATTCTGTAATGCACGTGAAGATGGCGTCGGGCGGCGGATGGGCAGCCATTATCAAAAAGAAAAGCGAGTGATCGGATCTATGGAAAACAAAATTTCTTTACTGCTGCTCTTGGTTTTATCTGCCTTTTTCTCAAAAGCGCAGCAGGAGGACGCGCAGTTGTGCTTGAACCAGGTGGGCTTTTATACCAATGGACCAAAGCTCGCCGTGATCATGAATAGCAGGGAGGGAAGTAAATTTTTTATCATCGCAGACGGGAAAAAAGATACGGTGTTCAAAGGCTTGCTCGGTGCAGAGCGGCATTCCGCTTATTCATCAACCATTACGAGGACCGCTGATTTTACTTCGGTCAGGAAGCCGGGCAAATATTTTTTGGTTATTGAAAATGGTACGAAGTCTTATCCTTTCCGTATTGCAAACAGTGTGCATCATGATGCGGCCGTGGCCTCATTGAAGGGGTTTTATTTTATGCGATCCAACCAGGCCCTCGATAAAAAATTTGCAGGCAAATGGGCGCGGCCTGCAGGTCACCCTGATACGGTTGTCTTCATTCATCCTTCCGCGGCTACATTCAAGCGGCCTGCAGGCTCTGTCATTTCATCGCCGGGCGGTTGGTATGACGCCGGCGATTACAACAAGTATGTTGTGAATGCCGGCATCACAACCGGTACGCTGCTCTCTGCTTATGAAGATTTTCCTGCGTATTTCAAATCATTGAATATAAATATTCCGGAGAGCAAGGATGCGATCCCCGATCTTTTAAACGAAGTATTGTACAACCTGAGATGGATGATGACGATGCAGGATCCCTTCGACGGCGGCGTGTATCACAAATGTACCAATGCGGCTTTCGATGGGATGGTGATGCCAGGTGTTACAAAGGCTGCTCGTTATGTGGTGCAGAAAAGTACCGCAGCGGCGCTCGATCTGGCAGCCGTGTGCGCGCAGGCATCCAGAATATTCGTTCAATTTAAAAAACAATTGCCCGGGCTTTCCGACAGTTGTTTAAGAATTGCAGGCAAGGCCTGGAACTGGGCCATCCAATACCCCGATTCGCTCTATAATCAAAGAGAGATCAACAGAAAAACTGATCCCGATATTACTACAGGGGAATATGGCGACGGTTCAGTAAAAGATGAATGGCTTTGGGCGGCTGCAGAATTATTTGTAACAACAAGGAAGCAGGAGTATTACCGCGAGCTGGCGGACAGAATGAGCGAACCCGCGCGGCTTCCTTCGTGGGGCAATGTAGCGATGCTGGGTTATTATTCTGTACTGAGGATGCGTCGCAAGTCACCTGCGGTAGCTGAAGACATTGCCCATGCAATGAAGGACACGATTCTCAGAATAGCTGAAGCATATATCAGCAGATCAAAGGACAATGCATTCGGCACCGTAATGGGACAATCCAAATCGGATTTTGTGTGGGACTCTAACGCCGTTGCTGCCAACCAGGGGATATTACTGCTGAATGCTTACTTCCTCCATAAGGAAAAGAGATTTCTCGAAGGCGCTATAAGCAATCTTGATTACATCCTTGGAAGAAACGCTACCGGATATTGTTTTGTTACGGGAACGGGGTCGAAGTCGCCCATGCACCCGCACCACCGTCCTTCCGTAGCTGATGGTATCACCGAACCGGTGCCGGGGCTTCTTGCAGGCGGTCCAAACCCAGGGCGTCAGGACGGATGTGCGTATCCATTTACTGAAACGGAAACTGCGTATGTCGACAGTGATTGTGCTTACGCGGCTAACGAGATCGCCATCAACTGGAATGCGCCGCTGGTTTACCTGGCGAATGTCATTGAGGCATTGATGAAGGAGTGATGTTTGAATAGAAGTTGAGCTGGTCAAGTCATCATCATACCGCCACTCTCTTTCGGCGCTTACCATATTTATCAGAGATCACCTGGCTGAAGGGTTTATTATACACCTTTGCCTCAACCCATGAGGTGATGTCAAGATAAACGAACACGCGGCTCTGGAAACGTTTATGTTCAAACTGCCTGATCTTTTCCAGGAATTTTTCAAGCTCTGATTTCAAGCGGTGTTTGGGAATGTAGAAGGAGCGCCGCAGGAACTTCAGCATCTCTTCTTCTATCAGGGTGAGGTTTTCCATCTTCATCATGAAGCGGTACACCGATTTTGTAAGGTATTCCATCAACTCATGATTGCCGAGCTCATAGTGTGCCAGCAGGTGCACGAGGCGGGCGTAACACTGGAGGTCATGCCGCAGGTCAACGGTATCATTAATGATCCGCTGCAGATAGTCGATGCAGGTGTTGAAGTCCCCGCTTCCGAAATAAAGCATGGCAATTTTATAGTTCAGCACCAGCACGCGGTGCCGGTCTATGAACAGCACATACTCATTCAGCTTTTGTTCGATGCCGGGCACGATCGACAGACCTTCCTTGAACGTACCGGTTAGAAAATGCCGGTTGATCTTTGCCTGTGCGATGTAAAGAAAGGTTTGAATGCGGAAATTATCATTCTGCTGCACTCGTTCTGTTTGTGCGAATTCCTCAAACTCGATAAGCGCTTCTGAGAGCTTTGGATAATTGCGCAGGTCGAAGTGCGCATTGAGCAAGTTGTGGACGCCTTTGATAAAATGACCGGTTTCCACGCGTATCATCATTGGCTGCGCATGAAAAAGGTTCACCCATTTTTGTGCATAACGATAGTACATCGGAAAATCCTGCCGGATAAAGGCATACCAGCAATAGCTTTGGTAGAGGTAGAGCTGTTCGTAAAACCCTTCCTGTTCCCACGCATTGGGCGGCAGGTTTTCCTTCATGAATTTGCGGATATCCTTTTCATCTTCTTCATTGCGTGCATGACCATTTTTGATATACCAGCTGTACAATCGTAAGGAAAGGTTAGAGAGCCTTGCCACCATGTCAATATGCCGGCTCACCTGGATCGCCTCCATTGAGAGGATCTCCGCACGGTCCTGCATGCTTCTGGTGATATGGAGCGATTCAATTCTTTTTTCCAGACCGATCACCTGGGTCAGGAAATTGATCTTCTGGTGCGCGCGCGCAATTTCCTTTGCCCGCTCAAGCAGTCGCAGGCTTTGAAGGAACAACCCCTTTTTATACAGGATGTGGGCATAATCGAATTGCTCATTGAGTTGAAGGTCGATGCTGTCTGCGCTTTTGAGAAGCCTGAGACTCGCGAGTATTTGCTTATAAAGATGGGCCTTAAGATTGGAAAGCTGCGTCTTCTGGATGTCGGGGAGCTTTTTAAGGAGTAGCTTGTCATCGTATTCCTTCAGCTTGTCAATGGCATCGAAAAGCTGGATGATCTTGAGGTTCTCATTCGATGAGCTGCGTTTGATGTAAAGCTTAAAATGTCGTTTTTCGGACTTTTCAAGAGAATGGATCAATTGAAATAATATGTCTGTTGAACGGTTGGACATGATACGCTAAAAATTATAAAACCCGCTCCCGGCATGGGTTCTGTGAAATAAAAATCTTTTTGAGATCATGGAATTTCACAAAACTTGATCGATCAGCCAATGAAACGCAGACTAATTTAGTACTGGAAATGAAAATAGCAGGCAATCGTTAAATAGCAGGCAATCGTTAGAAAGTATAAAGAAAAAATAACAAATAGAAAAGGCAAGACTTAATTTTCTCTATTCATATAGCAAGCAATCGTTAGCACCCGCTGTTTCTACAGTGGGTTTTCTTTTACAATTATAATAATAATTTCTTAACAATCGGCGCCCCACCAGAATTTTTTCTTTTGCGGAAGATTTATACAAGGTACCCGAACAGGTTGTCGTCCTTGTTCAGCTCCGTATAGTTGATATTCGAACGTTTCAGGTTCTGGAGCAAAACTGCGTAGTCGTGCCGCGATTTCAATTCTATACCCACCAGAGCGGGACCTGTTTCCTTGTTATGCTTTTGTATGTATTCAAAACGCGTGATATCATCATTGGGTCCCAGCACGTGGTTCACGAATTCTTTTAGCGCACCGGGCCGTTGTGCAAAGCGAATCAGAAAATAGTGCTTGAGTCCTTCGTACTGCAATGATCGTTCTTTGATCTCCTGCATCCTGTCTATATCGTTATTGCTGCCGCTTACAATACAAACAATATTCTTTCCTTTTATTTCATCGGCATACTCTTCGAGCGCTGCAATGGAGAGTGCACCTGCGGGTTCAACCACCAGTGCATCTTCATTGTATAGCTGCAGGATGGTGGAACAAACTTTTCCTTCGGGCACCAGCTTCATTGCGTGTAGCACGTCGCGGCAGATGGAAAAAGTGAGTTCGCCTACCCGTTTTACCGCGGCACCATCAACAAAACGATCGATCTGCGGCAACGTTACCGGATGTCCTGCATCCAATGCTGCCTTCATCGAGGGCGCGCCTTCGGGCTCGACACCGATGATCCTGGTTTGCGGAGAAAAGGTCTTAAAATAAGAGCCTACACCGGAGCAAAGGCCGCCACCGCCGATGGGCACGAATAAATAATCTATTGAAGAAAGGTCTTCCAAAATCTCAACGCCTACCGTTGCCTGTCCTTCAATGATCCTTGGATCGTCGAAGGGAGGAATAAAAGCCATCTGGTTCTTGGTCGTGAACTCCTTTGCCAGCACTGCACAGTCATCGAAAGTGTCGCCACAGAGTTTGATCTCGATGAACTCTTCACCGAAGAATCTTGTCTGTTGTACTTTTTGTTGCGGTGTGATGATGGGCATAAAGACCACGCCTTTCACGCCAAGCTTTTTGCAGCTGTACGCAAATCCCTGCGCATGGTTGCCTGCACTTGCCGTAACAACGCCATTGTGCAATTGTTCTTCGGGCAAACTGCTCATCATATTGTACGCGCCGCGCAATTTGTACGAGCGCACTACCTGCAGGTCTTCACGCTTCAGATAAATATTGCAGTCATAGCGCCTCGAAAGGCTGCGACTGAAAGCCAGTGGTGTTCTGTTCACCACTGGCTTTAATCTTTCAGAAGCTTTCTTATAATCAAATCGGGCTGATATGCCGGCTGCGTTAATCATTATAAAGTGTTGATGAGAATGGACGCTTTGCAGTTACTTTCTGCATCGGCGTATTGGGAGCAACGGGTTCCTGGTTCTCCGGCCTCAGACTTCTTACGGTCTTTCCTGCCTGCCACAGTTCACTCTCGCGCAATTCTTTCAGCTCTTCTTCCAGCTTTTCTCTGTAATCGGGTTTGCTGTTGCTTTCAATTGATTTTGCCGCTTCTTTTCCTTTCGCTACACTTTCATACAGTTCATTGAACACGGGCAGGGTAGCATCACGGAATTTCTTCCACCAGTCGAGTGCGCCGCGTTGCGCGGTTGTTGAACAATTGGCATACATCCAGTCCATTCCGTTCTCAGCAACGAGCGGCATCAGCGACTGTGTCAGTTCTTCAACTGTTTCGTTGAATGCTTCGGAAGGGGAGTGGCCTTTAGCCCTCAGTACTTCGTATTGGGCGGCGAAGATGCCCTGGATGGCGCCCATCAAAGTACCGCGCTCACCGGTAAGATCGCTGTATACTTCTTTTTTGAAATCGGTCTCAAACAAATAACCGCTTCCGATGGCAATGCCCAGGGCAGCCACCCTTTCAAATGCGCGGCCGGTAGCAACCTGGAAAATCGCATAGCTGCTGTTGAGTCCACGGCCCTGCAGGAACATTCTGCGAAGTGAGGTACCTGAACCCTTTGGCGCAACCAGGAATACATCCACATCAGGAGGCGGCACAATACCGGTCTGATCATTATAAGTAATACCAAAGCCGTGTGAGAAGTAAAGGGCCTTGCCTTTGGTAAGGTGTTTTTTTACCGTAGGCCACAGCTGGATCTGCGCTGCATCGCTCAACAGATAACAAATAATGGTGCCTCTTTGCAAAGCATCTTCGATATCAAACAAAGTTTCACCCGGTACGAAACCATCTTTGACGGCCTTGTCCCATGATTTTGAATTCATGCGCTGACCCACAATGACGTTCACGCCATTGTCTCTCTGGTTGAGGGCCTGTCCGGGACCCTGCACGCCATAACCAATGACGGCTATGACCTCGTTCTTTAAAACTTCTTGTGCTTTTGCAAGAGGGAACTCTTCCCTTGTCACCACATTTTCCTGTACCCCACCAAAATTTAATTTTGCCATTGTTGTAGGTTTGTTTGCGGATGATCCGATTTTTAGTCCGCAGAGGTTATTAAATAAATGTTGCCGTTTTCTTTTTTAGCATGAAAGATGTTGTTTCCTAAACATCAAACACTTCATCCCTTTCGTTGAGAAATTCGTTTTCCACCAGCTCAGGTCCGGGCGCGAACTGCTCAAACTCTTTTAATTTTTCATGGAAGCCATTGCTGCCCTTGATGATGGCGATCCTTGCGCTCCTCACAAATTCTATCAGTCCATAGGGTTCCAGCACCTGAATGAGTGCATCTGTTTCTTCCCTGTGTCCTGTTGTTTCAAATACCGTATAGTCCTTCCTTATCACAACCGCCCGTGCACCATATTTGCGCAGCAGCCTTTCCACCTGCACCTTCTCGGCGATCTCATTCGTAGACACTTTATACAATGCCAGCTCCTGCCATATCAATTCATCTTCCGTATTGTAATACACCTTCAGCACATCAACCTGTTTTTCTATCTGGCGTGCGATCTTGCGAACCATATCTTCCGTTTCACTGATCACCAGCGTGAAACGGTAGATGCCTTCGATTTCGGAGGGAGACGAGTTGATGCTGTCGATGCTTACTTTTCTCCTGGAGAAAATGATCGCGATCCTGTTCAGCAACCCGATCTGATTTTCGGTGTACACCGTTATGGTGAATTCCTGCTTGCTCATAAATTTACTTTAATCTGATTTCAGAAACGCTGGTTCCTGCTTCCACCATCGGAAAAACATTGTTTTCCTTGCCCACCATTACCTCGAGTAAATAGGGGCCTTTATGATTCAACATTTCACTAAGGGCCCCCCTCAGGTCTGCCCTTTTTGCAATGCTCCTTGCCTCAATTCGGTAACCCTTTGCCACCTGCACAAAATCGGGACTTTCGATCTCCACGAAAGAATAACGTTTGCCATGGAACAGTTCCTGCCACTGCCGCACCATGCCGAGGAACCTGTTGTTTAAGATCAGCAACTTGACATCAACGTCGCATTGCATGATCGTACCCAATTCCTGGATGGTCATCTGGAATCCACCATCGCCGATGATGGCAACGACAGTGCGTTCGGGTGCGCCGTACTTCGCGCCTATGGCAGCAGGAAGCGCAAAGCCCATGGTGCCGAGTCCGCCCGAAGTAATATTACTTTTTGATTGATTGAACTGTGCATAGCGGCAGGTCACCATCTGGTGCTGGCCCACATCGGTAACGATAATGGCATTACCGCCGGTGAGCTCGTTGAGAAGGTTCACAACTTCGCCCATGGTCATCTCGTCGGTGGAAGGATGCAATTCCTTATAGATGCAGGCATCGATCTCCTCCTGCTCCAGCTCTTTGAATCTTTTTAGCCAGCTATCGTGCGATTTCTTTTCAATAAGGGCTGTCAATTGCGGGAGTGTTTCCTTACAATCGCCCCATACCGGAACGGTCGCGCGCACATTCTTGTCGATCTCGGCGGGATCAATATCGAGATGGATCACCTTTGCCTGCTTCGCATATTTATCGAGTCGCCCCGTCACCCTGTCATCGAAGCGCATGCCGATCGCAATGAGCACATCACATTCATTCGTCAACACATTCGGTGCATAATTTCCATGCATGCCGAGCATGCCCACATTCAATGGATGATCGGAGGCCAGCGCACTCAAGCCCATGATGGTCCAGGCAGCGGGAATTCCTGATTTTTCAATGAACGCCCTGAATTCATTTTCAGCCTTGCCCAGTATTACGCCCTGGCCAAAAACTACAAATGGTTTCTTTGCTTCATTGATGATGGTAGCCGCCTGTTCTATGAACTCTTTGCGAACGATGGGCGTGGGCCTGTAGCTGCGCACGAAAGAACATTTCTTATAGCCCTTATAATCGAACTTCTGAAGCTGCGCATTTTTTGTTATGTCGATAAGTACCGGCCCCGGCCTGCCGCTACCGGCAATAAAGAATGCTTTGGCCAGCACTTCGGGAATCTCATTGGCATCGGTCACCTGGTAATTCCATTTCGTTACCGGGGTAGTAATATTGATAACGTCAGTTTCCTGAAAGGCGTCCGTACCCAACAGGTGTGCGAAAACCTGTCCGGTGATACAAACGATCGGAGTGCTGTCGATGAGCGCATCGGCAAGGCCTGTAACAAGATTTGTTGCACCCGGTCCGCTTGTGGCAAACACAACACCTGTTTTGCCCGAAGCCCTTGCAAACCCCTGCGCTGCATGGATGCCTCCCTGCTCGTGGCGTACCAGTATGTGCTCGAGATGATCGCGATAATCGTACAATGCATCATAGATGGGCATGATGGCGCCACCCGGATAGCCGAATATCGTTTGAACACCCTCGTTAATGAAGGCCTTCAATACGGCTTCCGACCCACTGATGCTTTCAGTTTGTGGTTGGGCAGCTGCCCTTTTCGACGCCACTGTCAATGAATTGTTCATACTATTATTTGTTACCTGCGGATGATCTGCTCTTTAAGGTGCGTCCGTAACACATCCTTCAGAGGCATTTGTCACCTGCCTGGCATATTTAAAAAGTAATCCTTTGCTTGCTTTGAGTGCGGGCTTTTTCCATGCCGCCCTTCTTTTCGCCAATTCTTCTTCCGATATTTTTAATGTCATCGTATTTTTCCTGGTGTCTATCTCTATGATATCTTCATCTTTCGCAAGGGCGATCGTTCCACCATCATATGCTTCGGGTGTTATGTGGCCCACAACGAATCCATGCGTACCACCACTGAATCTACCATCTGTAATGAGCGCGACCGATTTTCCCAGTCCTGCCCCGATGATGGCCGAAGTAGGCTTCAGCATTTCGGGCATACCCGGGCCGCCTTTTGGTCCTACATAGCGGATGACGACCACATCGCCTGCTTTTACTTTTCCCGATTGAATGCCGGCAATCAATTCGAATTCACCGTCGAACACGCGCGCGGGTCCTT
>DATMHB010000352.1:0-6965 GCA_035555175.1 Flavisolibacter sp.
CCGGATTCAGTGTTAGAGGAGAAACGAAGAACTGGGAGAAATTAGGGTCCTGAGCCTTGCCAGCAAGGGCGATGGTAAGGATTATAATAAGACAGAATAGCTTTCTCATCTCGGGCGGTTAGGTGAGGAAATTACGATAAAAGCCCGGTTCAGCAAAGAAAAAAAACCTTAAGATTGGATTTTTGCACCATATGCCAGATCACCGGCATCACCAAGGCCTGGAACGATATAACCTTTGGCCGTAAGCTCGTCGTCAATGGCCCCGCACCAAACAATGGCTTCCGGTACTTCGCGTCTCAAAAACTCTATGCCTACGGTGCACGCAATAGCCGTCACAATATGGATCGCCTTGGGACTGCCTTCCTCCTTTAAATACTGTATGGTCTTGACCAGTGAAGAACCGGTTGCCAGCATGGGATCGGAAATGATCAGTATCCGGTCATCGATCTCGGGACACGAAAGATATTCGAGTGCAATGATAAAGCTCCCATCGGGATTGTGCTTGCGATAAGCGGATACGAATGCATTATCTGCTTTATCGAAATACGAAAGCAATCCCTGGTGAAGCGCCAAACCTGCCCTGAGTATGGTCGTGAGGATCGGCTGCTCTTCCAGCACTTCACAAATGGCTGTACCTAATGGCGTCTGGATCTCTTTTTCAACATAAGGCAAACGGCGGCTGATCTCAAATGCGGCTACCTCACCGATCCGTTCAAGATTGCGGCGAAAGCGCATACGATCAGACTGTATCTGCACATCACGCAGCTCTGCTACCCAGTTGCTGACCAGTGAATGTTCCTTGCTAAGATTTATGACCATGAAACCCAAAGATAAGTATGAACATGGACGAAAATTGTGCTGAACAGAAACAGAAATAGAAAGAGAGCTTCGAAGACAGAGCGGACAACCGGAGGGAAAAATGAGAAGGAAAAAACAAAACAGAAAGAGTACCATAAGCTAGCTGCTCCCGTCACCGGATGAATTTTTATTGCTTTGTACATTGTTTACGATAGTGCGTACATTGCTTCCCATTATCTTCAAAGAATTTCTATGGTATACCGGGCAATTGGTTTAATGAGCGGCAGCTCGCTTGACGGACTGGATATAGTTTTTGCAGAATTCAACGAAGCCGCCGGCAATTGGAGCTTCGAGATCAGGGCCGCGGCTTGCTATCCGTATTCGGAAGAATGGAAATACCGGCTGCAGCATGCCGTGTCGCTTTCGGCCCTCGATTATCAACTGCTTCATGCGGATTATGGTCATTACCTGGGGCGGGAGGTGTTGAAATTCATGGAAGAAAATAGTCTGCAGTTCCAGGTGGGACTAATCGCTTCACATGGGCATACAACTTTTCATGTGCCTTCGAGGCGAATGACGGCTCAATTGGGCGATGGAGCCGCCCTGGCAGCAGAAACAGGATTGCCGGTGATCAGTGACCTGCGGGCCATGGACCTTGCCTTTGGAGGACAGGGTGCACCGATCGTTCCCATTGGAGAAAAATTGTTGCTGAAAGACTATTCGCTTTTTTTAAACCTTGGCGGCATAGCCAATATTTCATTCAATCTGCCCGATCGCTACACGGCTTTCGATATCTGTGCGGCCAATAGGGTATTAAATATCATAGCATCAGAAAAAGGTAAGGAGTACGATGAAGGTGGAAGCATCGCCTCGAGGGGAAAAACCAATGAAGGAATGCTGAACAAGTTAAACGAATTTTCTTTTTACCGGCAGGCACCTCCCAAATCACTTGCGAACAGCTTTGGAACAGATGAAGTCTTTCCCCTGATAAAGTCTTTTGGTCTTTCACCGGAAGATGCGATGAGGACCTATGTTGAACATATCGCGTTGCAGGTTGCGAATTCCATTCGCGATTCGGATTGGAGGGCGCACGATCACACTCACTCAAAGCTGATGGTCACAGGCGGCGGCGCATTCAATCATTTTTTGATTGAAAGACTTACAGAAGCATTGCGTCCACTTGCCATTGACGTCGTTATACCCGATGCCAGCCTAATACAATACAAGGAAGCGCTCATTATGGGCTTGATCGGGGTGCTTCGCTGGCGCCAGGAAAATACCATCATGTCTTCCGTTACGGGCGCAACAAGAGATAGCATCGGTGGCGCGGTTTGGATAGGTCAGGAAGCCTAGCTATTGCAACGATGGAGGCATTTGATTACTTTAGCCTTCAGTTTAAAATCCAGGGAACTACCCCCTATGAAAAAAGTATTTATACTGCCCGTCATCCTGCTGTTTGCCCTGCATGCTTTTGCGCAGTTGCCCGTCGCACTCACGGTGTCGGCTGGAGCAGACCAGGTGGTTTGTACCGGCACCGCCATCCACCTTACTACACTCACCAATGGAGGCGACGGAAATTACAGCTTTCGCTGGACCCCTTCTTTCGGATTGAGCGATTCAGCGATGCCCGACCCAATGGCCTATCCTCATAACACCACGACCTATGTGCTGACCGTAACGGATTTGTCGGGACATTCGGCCACGGATACTTTGGTCATTACCGTTGATCAGCCTTATGGAGTTGTTACCTCAAGCGGGAACCAGATCCTTTGTGCGGGCGACAGCCTTCAGTTAACTGTTCATACCGATCCGGCTAATGCGATTTTCTGGAACAATGGAGAACAAAGCCCAAGCATATGGGTCAAAGAAAGTGGAGATTATATGGCCATGGTTACTTCTCCGGCCGGCTGCATGGTCTTCGCCGACAACGACGTACTGGTTATGGCGCTTTCTGTTCCTGAAACCCCGCAGATCATTGCGAGCGGTACAACAGAATTGTGCGTGGGCGATACCATAACACTGGTCGCGGCAAATACATCAGGATTTACAGACTATTCCTGGAGCACCGGCGCTATCGACACTTCCATTACGGTGTCGGATCCGGGCGTTTATTCTTTGCGTCTCTATGACTTTTATGGATGTCCTTCCCAGCCGGCTACGGTCAATGTGAATGTGCACCCATTGCCAACAGGATACATTGTTCCGGATGCAAGCACGAGGATCTGTGCGGGCGACAGCCTGCATCTCACCGTTAATGCGGACGCTTCTGCTTCTTACACATGGAATACGGGCGCTACGTCTGCATCTATATTCGTGACGGGAGCGGGCACGTATGGAGTTAAGATCACGTCGGCATATGGCTGCGTAAATGATGCGACGAATACAGTTACTACTTTCGTTCAGCCGGTACCGGTACCCGTGCTCACACAACAGGGCAACAAGTTGAGCCTGGCCGCGCCAGCCACCTCTTATCAGTGGTATCTTGACGGCCAGCTTCTCCAGGGGAACAATGATCCATCTCTCGAGATCAAAAAAGGGGGCATGTATAGCGTGCGGGTAATGAATAACGGCTGTCCATCCACAGCTTCGTTAAAAGGTGTTCTGAATATTGTGGATCCCGGCGTTGAGTACCAGGTATACCCGAATCCGGTAGAGCAGGAGCTTCATATATTTTATAACCTGAAGGACGATCAGAAGACCAACATCAGCCTTTATGACGTAATGGGAAAGCGCATCGCATTGTTTGCAGATAATGAGCGGCAGTCAAAAGGGATGCACGAATATCATCTGAGCCGTGCGAATAAGGCGATTCAAACAGGCATCTATACACTAACACTCGAGTTCGGCAGCAAGAGGATCGTTCGCCAGATCTTGTTCCGCTAGGCATAGGCTAAAGCAATTTAAAATCGTCGCCATCGAAGAGGCCGAGGTCGCTCAATTTTAAATGCGGAATGACCAACAGGGCCATGAAAGAAAGCGTCATATACGGCGATGATAATTTAGAGCCCAATGTTTTTGCTGCCTTGTCCATCGCTGAATATTTTTCCGCAACGGCATAGCCATCGTCCGCGCTCATTAATCCCCCAACGGGTAAAGCCAGGACCATCTGATTTATACCGCCCACGCAGCTGATGCCGCCCTTGTTTTCAATAACAAGATTCACGGCACGGCAAATGCTTTCGTCGTCGGCGCCGACGGCAACGATGTTGTGCGAATCGTGTGCGACCGAGGAGGCTATTGCTCCGTTTTTAAGACCAAAGTTTTTAATAAAGGCTATGGCCACTGGCGCGTCTTTATAACGGTTTACTACAACGATCTTTAAGACATCTTCCTCAACAGTGGATTTCAGTTCGCTGTTTTTTTCAATCAGCGGGAGATAGAGTTTATTCGTAATGAGCTGGCCATCGAGGGCTTCAATGATGGGTAGCGAATTGGATTTCAAGATCGTGGAGCTCCGCATCCTCAAAGCAAAATCGTTGGGAGTTTTCTCTTTGCAATTAAAATTGTTGACGGGCTTTACGGCCGTCTTTGAAGTTTTGATCAGGCTCTTTCCGTTTTCAGCCACTTTAACGCCGTTGATATAAGTGGCTGCCACTTCAAATTGCCGAAGGTCTTTTACGACAATGAAGTCGGCGAAATCGTTAGGCCTTAGGAGGCCCACTTTTAACTTATAATGGCCAATGGGGTTGACACAGGCCGCTTTCAGGACCTTGAAGAGGTCTATACCCTTTGCCACCGCGCGGGCACATAGCTGGTTGATATGTCCTGCTACCAGGCTGTCGGGATGTTTGTCATCGCTGCAAAACATCATTTGGCCGGAATGTTCGTGAAGGAGGTCGGCGAGGGCTTCAAAATTTTTTGCTGCGCTTCCTTCCCTGATCAGTACTTTCATCCCGTACTCCAACTTCTCCAGTGCTTCTTCCCTCGTGAAGCATTCATGGTCGGTGGAGATGCCTGCATCGATGTATTTTTTGGCGGGTTCGCCTCTTAGTCCGGGCGCATGGCCATCCACGGGCTTGCTGTATTTCTTGGCTACCGCAATTTTTTTCATCACTTCTTCATCGCCATTCAGCACGCCGGGATAGTTCATCATTTCGCTCAGGTAGAGTACTTCTTTGCGGCGCATCAGCGCTTCGACGTCTTTTGCATCCACGCTAGCGCCTGCGGTTTCAAATACGGTTGCGGGCACACAGCTTGGTGCGCCGAAGTTGAATTTGAAAGGAACGGTCATTCCATTTGCGATCATGAATTCTATGCCCTCCATTCCGCAAACATTGGCGATTTCGTGGGGATCACTTACGGTGGCAACGGTTCCATGTACGACGGCGAGCCGTGCAAATTCAGAGGGGATGAGCATGGAGCTTTCAATGTGCACATGGGCATCGACAAAGCCCGGAAGAATAAAATGTTCAGCGTTTATTGAATTGTCTTCGCTGATGGCAATGATCCTTTCATTTTCAATTTGTATCCGTGCCGGATAGATCCTTTGCTGGTGAACGTCTACTAATTTTCCTGTAATGCTGAATGAATGGTTCATGAAGTAATACTTACGAAAATAACCGAATTAAAGAAAGGTATGAACACTGGTACCGACTTTTAGAATTGGTCCATACGGCGCTGGCCGTTTTCTTTTAGAAAATCCGGTCTCTTTCTGTTTCGTCGCATTGGTGATTAAGCGGCCCTCTGGCGTTCGTGCTTTTCGGAGCCGGCGCTCCGCACTCGGCGCTCGCGCTCCTCTTTGGGGCGCCCCCCCGTTTGAAAATTACAGCCATTGCCTTTAACAGCAATGGGAATTTTCACCTGATAAAGGAGAATATTCCTTTTGATGATTCATTCATTTGGCTCAGACACTGACGACTTCTTGTTGATGTTTTCCGGAAAGCATATAGAAGTCAGCCGCTGCACAACTGTGTCTGCGCGGCGCGATGAAAGTCAAAATTCATCCCGCCGTGGCGGCACAAAATTCAAAAGGCTCAAAGCATTGGGCTTGCTTTTGCCCCTCGCGCTCGCTCTGTTTCCCCCTCTCTGCTTACTCTTCGCTTCGTCCCCGGAGCTGGGCTTTGTCCGCTGAAGCCTTCGCTTAGGCGGACTCCTGTCTATCCCCGCATCTCGCCTAATTATCTACGCGAGAGGCCTCACCGACACAATATCAAGGAAGCACAAAGATTTCGGCCTACAGCGAACAGGCAAATGAAAGGATGGTTATTTGTTTGCTATCATCCCTTCTTTAAATAATTTATGGCTGTTAGTAAAGCCAATCTGCGCGTCGCAACAAAGCTTCCTCACCAACGGAAGGTCCAAATTATTTTTTTGAAAATCCATCACGTTGTACCTTTTGCTCTTTAATCAACCAAACCATGAGAAAATTCCTTTTCTTCCTTCCTGCAGTTTTTTTTCTCCATTCTCACGCACAAAAAACCAATCCTGCCAAAACGGTCAACAATGACTCGGTATTTTTTTCAAAGATGAAATACAGGCTGGTCGGTCCTTTCAGGGGAGGCCGCAGCGGCGCTGTCACCGGTAGCTTTAGGAATAAGAACACATTTTATTTTGGCGCAACGGGCGGCGGCGTTTGGAAAACAACAGATGGCGGCAGCAACTGGAAAAATATTTCCGATAAATATTTCGGAGGCACGATCGGCTCCGTGGCTGTGGCGCCTTCCGATGAAGATATCCTTTATGTGGGTGAGGGCGAGAATACCATGCGCGGCAATGTAAGCGAAGGACTGAATGGCATGTGGAGAAGCGACGATGGCGGCCGCACCTGGAGAAATATCGGACTGAAAGATGCGAGACATATCATTCGCATCGTGGTACATCCGCGCAATCCCGATATCGTATGGGTCGCCGCCATGGGACATTTATTCGGACCCAACGAAACCCGCGGCGTGTACAAGACCATCGATGGTGGAAAAAACTGGAAAAGAGTTTTGTATGTAAATAATCAGACCGGCGCTTCCGACCTTGTGATGGAGCCCGGCAATCCGGAGGTACTTTATGCGGGCATGTGGAGAGCCTTACGTACACCCTATAGCATGGAGAGCGGCGGTGAGGGCAGCGGTTTATGGAAGAGTAGCGATGGGGGCAATACATGGACGAACATCTCTGCGAAAAAAGGTCTGCCCAAGGGCGTGTGGGGTATCGTGGCGGTAGCTGTTGCAGCGTCC
>DATMHB010000353.1:0-2221 GCA_035555175.1 Flavisolibacter sp.
TTTGATATCGAGGGATTGTTCTGTGATCGTGAATGTTTTCCATTGAATGGATTTTCTAACGGTTGACCGCGGATCCTTTTCCCTGAATGCTAGTCTCAGTCCCGGGACCAACTTATCAAAATGCATGATCAGCTTGTTGCCGGCAGTGTCCCGGAATTGATCCATCGAAAACCTTGATGCATTCAGGAACAGGTCAGTTTTCCTTATCAGTCCGTTGGAAATAATCGTAAAATTCAACCTGCCGAGCCCTGTGAATTTTTTTGAGCCCGTTGCATATAGTGGTATCAGGAGGAAATTAAAATTGGTGGGTGGCAATTTATAATTGCTGACTATGCCGCCGATCATAAAGCGGTCGTAAGCGTTCGCGCCTACTGCCGGTGCAATGGCGAGAATGTTTTTGGACGGTGAGCGGAGATAGTTTTTTGCGGAAGTGCTGATGATGGGAGAAACCACCCTGAAACCTTTCAACCGGTGGTCGGGTAACACGCCTGTTGTAGAAAGCAAATGAAATTGTTCTTCGGTTACCCCCTTGTCTTGTAAAATATTTTTCAAGTCGCCGGGATAAGGATGTCTGAACTTCCATTGGTCGAAATATGAATGCATCACCGCCCTGAACTTTTCGCTACCCATTGAAGTTTCAATGCTGCGCATCCATTCCGCCGTCTTGTGATAACCTACAAGAAAATAATTGTTCTCGCTAAATTTTTCAGAAGTAGTTTCAACCGGCTGATCCGTTTTTCTTACAGCCTTTGTCTGGAAAAGGATTTCATTTCCTTTCGGCTGCGGTCCATATTTCTTCTCTATGTATTTGTATTCATAGAAGGTGTTGATGCCTTCATCCATCCATGGAGCATCCCTTTCGTTGCTGGCCAGTATACCCTGGAACCAGTTGTGTCCAACCTCGTGCGCAATGGTCTGATCAAGTTCTTTTAACGAAGTAACCGGAGAAATGATAGTGATGGTTGGATATTCCATACCGCCGCCGAAGCTCTTCGGGCCCTGTACCACTGTTACTGCCGGATAAGGATAAGCGCCTACTTCTGTTGAATAGAATCTGATCGCGTCCTTGGTAAACTGTATACTGTGTTCCCATGTGTCGCGCTCTGCCATCGTGTAAAACGAATAGACATCGATCCGGCGCTCACCGATATGGCAGGTATCATGTTCCATAACGAAATCCGGATTGGCAAACCACGCAAAATCGTGTATACTGTCCTGCTGGAAATTGAGTGTTTTCGTTTCAACTGATGCGGCCATGGGAGCAGCACCTGAACCTGTTTTCTGAGCTGATTTCTTGTAGGGCCGGGAATTCGTTTTGTGTGTGGGGGGAGCGGCTTGTGTTGGTTTTCTTTCGGCCAGCCAGGACCTTTCCTCCGCGTTTTGAAGAACACCTGTTGCAGCAACGACATATTTTTTTGGTACCGTAATGCGCACATCATAGTTGCCGAATTCATCAAAGAACTCGCCCTGGTCTACGTAGGGCATCGGATGCCAGCCCTTTGCATCATATACGGCCGGCTTGGGAAACCATTGGGTTACCTGGAAAGAAGATCCATCAAATCCACCGCGGGAAAAATTGAAGGGAAGCTTTTCGTGAAAAGGCGTCGTGATAACTGTTTTTCCGCCCGGCGCCAGGGGCGCCGGAAGAAGCACCTTGATGATGTCGATGTGCGTGGGATGATCCTCCAGCCGCGCGGTGATGCCATTCACTTTGAAGTCGAGACGGTTGATATAGCCGCGCTCCTCTTTTGACGAGAAGTAGAATTTTGTACTGCCGTTGCCGAGCAACTGGTCGCTGAAGGCAGTGCGGTCATTCTTGTAGGCATTGGGCCAAAGATGGAACCAGATGAAGTGTAGCGTATCCGGCGAATTGTTGGTATAACTGATCTTCTCAAAAGCATCGAGCGTTTTTTCTTTTTCATTCAGCCTCACGTCGATGATATAGTCAACCTTTTGCTGCCAGTACTGGGCCATAGCAGGCCAGCATGAAAGAACAGCAAAAAGAAGAGCGATCAGTTTTTTCAATGGATGAATATTTGAATCAAAAATAGACTCCAAAAAGCGAAATCACTTGCCTTCTCCAAGGAAAATAATCCTCAGCGTATGGATCATGATCTTGAAGTCGAGCAAAAGGGAGATATTTTCAATGTAAACCAGGTCGAACTTGCTTCGTTCAATCATCTCCTCAATGTTTTCAGCATAGCCGAACTGCACCATCCCC
>DATMHB010000354.1:0-3333 GCA_035555175.1 Flavisolibacter sp.
ACAAGGGATGCTTCCGCTCACGAATTTGAAACCATGAGCCAGATCCAGAACAGGTATGGAAAAGGGCGGGAAAAAAGCGGTTCTGACGGCAGCAGTAATGAAGGCCGGGGAAGTAATCATTGATCCCTTATTCATTCATCTAAAAATGACAACTATGAAAGAGAATTCAAAAGATCAGCAGCAGCAAAATCCACGTGGACATCAGCATGGACAGGATGAAAAGGAAAGCGGTGGTATGCAGAACGCTTCGGCTAACCGGGGCGGAACTACAGATATGGATGACGAGGCCCTCACTACGGGCAGAAGAAATACTTCTGAAAGAGGTTCGGGTATCTCTACAAAGAATGCAGTTACAGGCAGTGACTACGATGGTCAGTTGTCCAGCGAGTAACAACAGGCAGGCCCTTTACAGCAATAAAGTTTTGCAATGAAGGGCCTTCTTTCATGCCATCCCTGCAATTGTTGATATCCTTCTACAAACCTTGCAGGGAAATTTGAATTTTATTAAAAGCATTGCTGCTGCCAGCGGTTTTTACTCCGAAATGATCAGGCATAATGTTTTTATAGATAAGCTTTGTTCTCAATCGATTTTTTGACTTTAAAAATTACAGTTATGGCAGACAACAGAGATCAAAATCAGGACAGAAGCTCAAACATGGGCAATCAGTCTCAAACAGGCTCTCAGGGCGGTTCCCAATCTGGTAACATGGGTTCTCAATCTGGCCAGGGCTCTCAAGGCGGATCACAGCGCGGTTCAGAAGGATTAGGCGGACAAAGTCAAGGTACAAGTGGTTCTCAGAGCGGTTCTCAGTCAGGTAACATGGGTGGTTCTTCTTCCGACCTGGAAGGGGGCGACTCTGGCCGTGGTGGCAGCGTAGGTACAGGAAACACTGGCCGTAGCGGAAGCGAAGGCGACATGGGTGGTTCTTCACGCAGCGGAGAAGGTGGAATGTAATCACTTCTCTTTCCACCAGGTTCGATCTGAATGATCAAATGCTTGGCATTGTCCATTTAGTTTTTATCCTGGTATTTAAGATGATACCTGATAAGCCTTGTACTTTGTGCAGGGCTTATTGGTTTTAATTCAGTTCTAAACAATACAATATGCGATTGGATGAAAATAAGAGGGAAGAGCGCCCCACTGCTTATCCCCGGCCGTCAGAAACCGATGAACAGTTAAGGAATCAGCCTGAATACATCGATCAGCAGCCGAACGAGTTTCATGATAAATCTGTAAGCGATATCCCGGCTCAGGCTGCAGAAGAATCGAACGAGCCGGCTACTGAAGAAACCAGCGCTGAAGATGAAGGATAAGCGTTAAATGTAAATCCGTTCAACGGCATCACGGTATTTTTCCATGACAACTTTCCTTTTCAGTGAGAGCTTTGGCGTCATCTCACCCGTGTCCACCGTCCATTCATCGGGCAGCAGCTCGAATTTTTTTATCTGTTCAACATGATTGAAATACTTGTTGAAGCTTTCTACCTGGTCGCGGTAGAGCTGTAAAACCTTTTGGTTTCTGACAAGCGATTCATTTGAACCATCTTCGATATTATTTTTCCGGCACCATTCCCTCAGATAGGAAAAGGAAGGAACAATGAGGGCGCCGACAAATTTTTTTTCAGAGCCTACGAGCATGACCTGCTCGATGAACATCGATTCTTTCAATTTATTTTCGATGGGAAGGGGGGCCACATATTTCCCGCCACTGGTCTTGAACAATTCTTTTTTACGATCCGTGATCTTTAGGAATTTATTTGCGACCATCGTACCGATGTCGCCGGTATAATACCAACCTTCCCTGATGGCATCCGCGGTAAGATCCGGTCGCTTATAATAGCCCATCATTACATTGGGGCCCTTGCATAAGATCTCACCGTCTTCTGCAATTTTCACCTCCACATTGTCAATCAATGGTCCAACGGTACCGAACATGCGTTCATCTTCGTTGAACCGGTTAACAGCGATCACGGGCGAAGTTTCCGTAAGTCCATAACCTTCCATCACCACGATCCTTGCGGCCGTGAAGATCCTGATCAGCCGCACCTGGCAGGCGGCGCCACCCGAAACGATGCACTGAATATTATTGCCCAGGGCTTCGCGCCATTTGCTGAAAATGATCTTGTTGGCGAGACCAAGCTGCAGATTGTACCAGAGGCCCTGGTTCTTGTTGATCTCAAATTTTTCAGCAAGGCTGTGCGCCCAGAAAAAAAGCTTCTTTTTTGTGCCGGTTAATTCACTTCCTTTTTGCATGATGCGATCATAAACTTTTTCAAGCAATCTCGGAACAGTAGTGAACATGTTCGGCTGCACTTCTTTCAGGTTGTCTCCTATGGTATCGAGGCTCTCGGCATAGTAAATGGATGTGTTCTTATACAGGTACACATAGGTTACCATCCTTTCGAAAATATGGTTGAGTGGAAGAAAGCTCAATGCCTTTTGGCGGCTGCCGGGGGGGAAACAGGGCAGACAGGCCATCACATTCGAGAGGATGTTCCGGTGTGAAAGCATCACGCCCTTCGGTGTTCCGGTTGTTCCGGAAGTATAGATGATGGTAAAGAGGTCTTCGTTATTGATGCGGCTGGAAAGCGTTTCCAGTTGCATATAGTGTTCCTGTTTTCCGAGTGCCAGCAATTCTTTCCAGTGTGGCGCCCCGCTCACATGCTCGAAGCTGTAGATTTCTTTGATGCTGGGCACCTTGCCCCGAACGGTTTGCACTTTGTGAAAAAGCTCTTCATCATTTACAAAGACCGCCTTCACCTGTGCATCGTTCATCACAAATTCAAGGTCGGAAATATGGATGGTGGGGTAAAGCGGAACCAGTACCACACCTATCTGCTGCAGCGCAAGGTCAAGGAACATCCACTCGGGCCGGTTTTTGGAAAGTATGGCAATTTTATCGCGCCCTTCCACCGTCATATTGCCACTGCCATAGCCCAGCGCCAGCAGACCAGTGCTGAGTTGGTCAACGATGGACTTTACTTCTGTGGTGGAATACCTGCGCCATTGACCGCCTTCCTTGGCGGCCAGCATTTCTTCATGGGGTTCGTCTTTCAGTCTTTGTTCAAAAAAGTCAAACAAACGGTGCGGCTTATTCATAATTGCATGCGATTCTGCTCGGGTACAATTTAATCAATAAAGTATAGATATGAAAATGCCGGCAGGCAAAGAACCCGCGCGGCTATTGCCCCGAACGGAGAGGTCATGATTATTTATCCTGGTAGTGCTGCCCCTGTGGCATCTTGAAAACACGGCCCTTCTGGAAGTTTGCGAATTTGGTGTAGGCCTCTGAATTGGTCTTCGTCCACTGGTCGAAAGAAGAAAGACTGTCGA
>DATMHB010000355.1:0-8098 GCA_035555175.1 Flavisolibacter sp.
CGAGCATTTGAACATGTGCCATTCAACCCTCCACGTCGTATTTTGCCAGCAGCAGGTCAAACTCCTTGTCGCGGCCGACGGTGAAAGTTTCAATCAATTCCGATACAGCAGTATTTTCTTTTTGCCAGAGTTTCATTTCGATACCAGTTAGCGGTTACTGGTGGCCGTTGATAATGTTTTTTCCCTGAAGTCCACCCGTTTCAATAATTCTATATAGCCTGCAATCCCTTCTTTGATCTCTTCTGTAAATATAAATTCATCAGCCGTATGGCTCCTCGCCGAATCACCGGGCCCCATTTTCAACGCCGGAAAAGGCATGAGCGCTTTGTCCGAAGAAGTAGGAGAGCCGTAACATGTTTTTCCCAGGTCAAGGCCGGCGCGCACAAGCGGGTGGTCCTTTTCAATCATGCTCGATCTAAGCCTGCAGCTTCTGGCTTCGATCCTGCTCTTTACATTTTGTTTGATCGTGTGCAGCACTTGTTCGTGGGTATAGCGCTCGTTGATGCGCACGTCTACAATAAATCTGCAGCTCGATGGAATGATGTTGTGTGTTTTGTTTTCTGTTTCAATCGAGGTAACGGTCATCTTCACAGGTCCGAGCAGATCTGAATTGTTTTCGAACGCGTAGGCTCGTATCCAGTTGATGTCATCAATGGCTTTGTAAAGGGCGTTCTCGCCCTCATTCCTTGCGGCGTGACCCGCCTTTCCTTCGGCAATCCCGTCGAGGACCATTAATCCCCGCTCTGCTATGGCCATCTGCATAAGTGTGGGTTCGCCTACGAGTCCGCAGTCAATATGCGGCAACAAGGCAAGCAACGACTCAATTCCGTTCTTTCCCGAGATCTCTTCTTCAGCCGTGGCCGCAAGAATTAGATTGAAGGGCAATGAAGGCTCCTCATAATAAAAAACAAAAGCACTTATGAGCGAGACCAGTGAACCTCCTGCGTCATTGCTTCCAAGACCGAATAATTTTCCGTCTTTTTCAATGGGGGAAAAAGGGTCAACGGTGTAAGCGCTATTGGGCCGCACGGTATCGTGGTGTGAATTCAGCAAGAGTGTCGGCTTCTTTTCATCGAAATGAAGGTTGGTGGCCCAGACATTATTGAGATGCCGCCTTGTGTCAACGCCGTGGCCGTTCAGGAATTCCTCAATCAATGACGCAGTCTTATCTTCTTCCTTGCTAAACGAGGGAATAGCGATCAACTGCTTTAAAAGCTCCATCGCCTCGTCCGTGATGATATCGGTTTTTGTTTTACTCATGGATGGTTGCCGATTGCCGGTTCACGATGGCTGTTCCTGATTTGCCCAGCACGAGTCCTGAAATTTCTTCTGCCTTGCCTATGATCACTTTCCTTACGCCATGCTTCAGCGCAGAAAAAGCATTATCCAGCTTTGGTATCATGCCTGCAAATACAAGGTTCTTTTCCTTCAGCGACGCATAATAAGCGGCATCGATTTCCCTGATCACAGTGGCTTCGTTTTCCGCATCAAGCAAAACGCCGCTTTTTTCAAATGAGTAGATCAGCTCAACGTCAAATTCTGCGCTTAATCCTTTTGCCAGTTCCTGTGCGATCGTATCCGCATTCGTATTCAGCAATTGACCATTGCCATCGTGCGTAATGGGAGCCACAACGATTGCCGCATGTGGCTGCAGCAAAGATCGGAAGAGATCTTTCTTGATCTCTTCCACATCGCCGGCAAAGCCGTAGTCGATGTCCTTCACAGTTCTTTTCTTTGCCCTGATAGCGTTTCCGTCTGCTCCCGACAAGCCCATTGCATTGCAGTTGAACGCCTGCAGCTTTGCCACGATATTTTTATTGATATAGCCTGCATAGACCATGGTAACGATCTTCAGGGTTTCGGCATCCGTAATGCGCCGCCCTTCCACCATCTGCTGCGGAAGGTTAAGTTGTTCTGCCAGGCGCGTCGCAAGTTTTCCGCCTCCGTGAATGAGGATCTTCCTTTCGCTGATGGCAGCAAATTGCCTGAGGAAGAGTGAAAGTTTCGCTTCATCATCAATGATATTGCCACCGATCTTTATGACGTATACCTTATCCATTTAAAATTTCTGATAACACCGCCTGTGCCGCCCATACGCGGTTAGAGGCTTCCTGCGTAATGATGCTATTGGGTCCGTCAAGGATCTCATCGCTCAGCTCCACATTCCTTCTCACGGGCAGGCAGTGCATCACCTTTGCTCCGTTGGTCAGTGCCAGTTTTTCGTTCGTCATCATCCACTCGGGATCGTTGCAGTAGATCTTGCCGTAGTCGCTGTAAGTGCTCCAGTTTTTCACGTACACGTAATCCGCGCCTTCAAGTGCCTTGTCCTGGTCGTGCACGATCCTGGCGCCTTTCGTGAATTTTTCGTCGAGTTCATAGTCCTCGGGATGCGTGATCACAAAATCTGCTTTGCCCCAGGCATTGATCCATTGTGAAAAGCTATTGGCAACGCACTGCGGAAGCGGCTTCACATGCGGAGCCCAGGTTAAAACGACCTTTGGTTTTTTTATTTCAGGCTTCAGTGTTTCCGTGATCGTGAGCACGTCGGTGAGGCTTTGCAGCGGATGCAGCGTTGCACTTTCAAGACTCACTACCGGAATACCGGCATATTTGATGAACTGTGATATGAACAATTCACTATAATCATCTTCCCTGTTCTTAAGGGAGGGAAACGTGCGGATGGCCAGGATATCAAAATATTTTCCCATGATGGGCGCGGCATCCTTAACATGTTCCACCGTATTTCCGCTCATGATGGCCTCTTCTTCAAATTCAAGCGCCCAGCCTTCGCTGCCTACGTTGAACACGATGGCTTCCATTCCCAGATTCTGCGCGGCAATCTGCGTGCTCAGTCTTGTACGCATACTGGGATTCAAAAAAAGACAACCGACCCTTTTGTTCCTGCCCAGTGCCTTATCCCTGAAAGGATCTGCCTTATAGTGCAATCCCTTTTGAACAAGGGCGTTTATGTCTTTTACATCGTTGACGGAAATGAACTGTTTCAATATGGAATGGGTTTGTTGCTTTTTCCTGATGGTTCTGAAAGTATCAACTCTGCGAGGGCGCCTGAATGTCTGCTGTTGCCTCCTTTTCTTCAGCTCCTTTTAATTCGCTGATGGCTTCTGTCAGCGCTTCCAGGAATTCATCCATTTGCTTGCGCGTAATGGTGAGTGCCGGTAGCAGGCGGATCACATTCGGCTTCGCTTCCCCTGTAAAAATATTATGTTGGAACAACAGATTATTGCGCAGGTTCTTTAGATCCTCCGGCACATCAAAGCCAATCATAACGCCAAGACCGCGCACGTTCTCTATGCCATTCACCCTTTTTAATTTATTCAGAAGGTATTGTCCGCGCTGTTTGGCTTTTTCCATCAGATCTTCTTCCTCAATCACTTCCAATACGGCAAGCGCAGCGGCGCACGCCAGATGGTTGCCGCCGAAAGTAGTTCCAAGCATTCCGTGCTTTGACTGAATGTACGGCGCGATGAGAATGCCTCCCACCGGAAATCCATTTCCCATTCCTTTCGCCATTGTGTAAATATCGGCTTTAATGCCCGCCGTGTCGATCGCAAAAAAACTTCCGCTGCGTCCATATCCACATTGTACTTCATCGGCAATGAGCACAACACCATGCTGGTCACAAAGCCTGCGCAGCAACTGCACAAAGCTTTCTGAAGCGATATTGATTCCGCCAACACCCTGCACCATTTCAATGATGACGGCAGCCAGGGCGGCACCCTTCGTCTGGAAATAGCTTTTTAGTGCTTCTTCATCATTGAACGGAAGGAAGTCAATGTGGTCCGTTTCATTCACGGGGGCCACAATGTTTTTATTGTCTGTGGCTGCTACGGCAAGCGATGTCCTGCCATGAAAAGCTTTTTTGAAAGCAAGGATCTTTTTTCTTCCGGTATGGAAAGAAGCCAGCTTGAGTGCATTTTCGTTAGCCTCGGCGCCGCTGTTCACCAGGAACAATTGATAATCCTGTCTGCCGCTCACCTTTCCTAATTTTTCTGCCAGCTCTTTTTGAATGGGGATCTCTACCGAGTTCGAATAAAATGCGATCCTGTTCAGCTGCTCTTCGATTCGTTGTACCCATTTCGGATGGGTATGACCGATACTGATGACCGCATGTCCGCCATACATATCGAGGTATTGCACGCCGTTATCATCCCACACATAAGAATCTTTCGCACGGACGATATTGATAGGGTTGATAGGATAAACGTCAAAAAGTTTCATGATTGTTTGTATAAATTATTGGCAATGTTGGAAGAGAGCTTAATGCCTTTGATGAGCGCGGAGCTCATCCCCTGATGTTCCATTTCATTGAGACCTGCAATGGTGCACCCTTTAGGAGAAGTAACCTTGTCGATCTCTTCCTCCGGATGTGTTTTATTGGCGATGAGCAATTTTGCCGCGCCATAAGCCGTTTGTGCTGCGATCTTCAGAGCATCATGTGCGTGAAATCCTATTTCAACACCACCCTGCGAGGCCGCGCGTATCGTTCTTAAAAAGAAAGCAATGCCGCACGCGCAAAGTGCCGTTGCCGCGCTCATCATGTCTTCGTTGATCACGATGCATTGCCCCATGGTGTTAAATATCTGCTGTACCAGTTCGATATCTTTTTCAGTGGCGTTAACGGCCGACAGACAGGTCATGCCCGCGCCCACCTTCATCGCGGTATTCGGCATGGCTCTGATGATGCGAAGGTCTGCACCAAGAATATCTCTGAACACCTGTGTATGCGCGCCGGTCACGACCGAGATCACCAATTGTTTTTTTAGGTTGATGGCATCCTTCATTTGCGTGAGGGCCTGGTCCAGCTGTTGCGGCAATACGCAAACAAAAACAGCTTCAGCGCCTGACATCGCCCGCGCGTTATCGGTGTCGGTCTTAAATCCCTTGTGCTCCAATGCGGGAAACGAGCCGGTTGATCTGCGGGTTATGGTGATATCGGAAGGTTTGCACACACCGGCGCTGATGAGCCCTTCAGCGAGTGCCATTCCAATATTTCCTCCGCCAATGATCGCTGCTTTCATATCCTTAGTTTAAAATGCCGAAGCCTTTAATTTCAGCCCGGCACATTCATCGAGGCCAAACATCAGGTTCATGTTCTGCACCGCCTGTCCCGAAGCGCCTTTCATCAAATTATCAATGGCTGAATGGATCACCAATTTGGAGCCAACTTTTTCAAGGTGGATCACACATTTATTTGTATTAACGACCTGCTTCAGAAAAATTTCCTGCCGGCTCACGATGGTGAATGGATGATCTTCATAGAACGATTCGAAAAGGTCGGTCAATTTCTCAATAGGCCACTCGCATGCGATCATGGAGCTGACGAAGATACCACGCGTAAAATCACCGCGCCACGGAACAAAATTGATCTCTGCTTTTTGGGCGCCGAGCTGGGCGACGGACTGGTTGATCTCTTTCAGGTGCTGGTGCGTGAGGGTCTTGTATGCCTGAACATTGTTGGCACGCCAGCTGAAATGAGACGTAGGCGACAGGCCCTGACCTGCACCGGTAGAACCCGTAATGCCCGTTGTGTACACTTCGTCAAGAACCCCTTTGGGCGCTAAAGGCAAAAGGCCAAGCTGTATGGCCGTAGCAAAGCAACCGGGGTTGGCAATGTTCTTTGCCGACCTGATCTCCTCTCTGTTCAGTTCAGGAAGGCCATAAGAAAAACTCCGCTGTCCGGGGCCATCTTTTTGCAGACGGAAATCCTGTGAAAGATCGATGATCCGGATGTGAGCAGCGATCTTGTTCTCGGAGAGAAATTTTTTGGCTTCACCATGTCCTACACAAAGGAACAGTACATCGATATCGGACGACAATTCTTCTGCGAATACAAGATTTGTCTCCCCCACCAGGTCCTGATGGATCGATGCCACAGGCTTGCCGGCATTGCTGCGGCTGTGAATAAAAGAAACAGAAGTATACGGGTGGTGAATGAGTAAACGAATCAGTTCGCCACCGGTATAACCTGCTCCACCTACTATGCCTGCTTTAATTTTTTTCATGTCCATCACTATTGATTCTGTCATTTGCGCTCGACGGTTGTGAGCACAAAATAAATTCAAGGTCTTTCGCGGTCCTGTTCATGATCCTGTGCCTTTCGCCCGCTTCAATATAAATGCCCTCACCTTCTGCTACTTCAAAAACCGATTCCTCAATTTCAAAGGTTGCGCTTCCCCGCAGAATAAAAAAGAACTGTTTTGATTTCTGATGGTAGTGCAAAGTTTCAGCAGTTGCGGCCGGCATTCTTTCCTGTTTTACCGACAGCAACCGTTCATCAACCAGCGTCCATCCATCGCAGTCGTGGCCCCATTTATAATGATGGACCGGATCATCTTTTGAAACCAGTTTCATATCTATTACATCTTTTGGATCGCCGGGCCTCTCCGTGTCAGTCAACTCAACTTCTGTTTTTTGCAACGTTCTCTTCGTCTACCTGGTAAAATATGGATGTTTGGTTGCCAAAGATCTTGCTGAATCCTCGCACGTCTTCACCGGTCCATCCTGTATTCATTTCTCCGTACTTTCCAAACTTGCTGCTCATCAGGTCATAGCTTGATTCGATGCCGGTGACCTGGAAACGGTAGGGGAGCAGTTGCACGAATACTGATCCGGTTACGTGTTGCTGCGAGGCTTCGAAAAACGCTTCGATGTCGCGCATCACCGGATCAAGCACCTGGCCTTCATGCAGCCAGTTGCCATAGAACTGCGCCAGCTGGTCTTTCCAGTTCAGCTGCCATTTCGTGAGCACGTGTTTCTCAAGCGCGTGGTGCGCTTTGAGGATGACCATCGGTGCGGCAGCTTCAAAGCCAACCCTGCCCTTGATGCCGATGATGGTATCGCCAACGTGGATATCGCGGCCGATACCGAAGGGACCTGCAATAGATTGCACATATTGAATGGCTTCGGCAGGATGCGAAAAGTTTTTATCGTTCACTTTTGTCAGCGCTCCTTTATTAAAATAGAGCACTATTTCTTCTGCATCTTTTTTCGTAACCTGTGTGGGCCATGCATCTTCAGGAAGCATCCCCTTTGATGAAAGGGTTTCCTTGCCGCCAACGCTCGTTCCCCAAAGACCTTTGTTGATTGAATAAACGGCTTTCGAAAAATTCATTTCAACACCTTTGCTCTTCAGGTAATCAATTTCCTGCTCCCTGCTAAGACGGAGGTCGCGGATGGGCGTAATGATCTCTACGCCCGGGATCATGATATGAAAGATCATATCGAACCGCACCTGGTCATTGCCGGCTCCGGTGCTGCCATGGGCCACCGCATCCACGCCAAGTTTTTTTGCATGCTCCGCAATGAACAGCGCCTGTGTCAGCCGTTCTGCGCTTACGCTTAATGGATAGGTGTTGTTCTTCAGCACATTTCCATAGATCAGGTATTTGATGATGCGGTCGTAATAGCTTTTCACTGCATCCACGGAAGTATGCGTCTTCACGCCCAATTTGTAGGCATGCGCTTCAATCTTTTTCAATTCGTCTGCGGTGAAGCCGCCCGTGTTCACAATGATGCTGTGCACCTCGTAACCTTTTTCTTCGCTCAGGTATTTTACACAGTAAGACGTATCGAGCCCACCGCTGAAACCAAGAACGACCTTGCGCCCACCGGCGGATGGTGAAATTTGTTTGTTTGTATTTTCAATCATCTGTTAACAGAAGAGTTTAATGCAGTAAGTTGAACAATAGCATCCTCAGCTTGCGATTGCCGCTCCTGTCCTTGTTGGCTTCAGATCCCTTTAACCGCTTCAGGAATTTTGTCTGCTTGCTTTTCAGCAGCCGCTCATACACCGAGCTTTTCTCTTCGAAGTGCTCTTTGGTTTCAGTTGGCTCGTAATGATCTTTCGGATCGTAGAGCATGGCGGTGCACAGGCAATTTTTTCTTTCCTTACTCATGAGGATGTCATAGTTCACGCAGCTTTTGCAGCCTGCCCAGAATTTTTCATCCTGTGTCAGCTCCGAATAGGTTACAGGCTCATAGCCGAGGTCGGAATTGATCTTCATTACGGCAAGGCCGGTAGTAAGACCGAAGATCTTCGCGTCGGGATATTTTTCACGGCTCAGTTGAAAGATGCGTT
>DATMHB010000356.1:0-10323 GCA_035555175.1 Flavisolibacter sp.
GGGCCAGTAGAAGCGTGGCCCACTAACGGCCTGGCGGTCGACTTTGTTGTTCAATCGAACCGTGCGCAACTAAGTGAGATCGTCCAGCGTGCGCAAGACGGACGACTGCGCACGAACATCGGTAACGTTACCACCCTGGACAATGCTGTTGCCGCATTCAATCCGGCCAAGCGGGTCAAGGGAAAGACCGTCATTCGGGTTCGGCCGTAAAGGATCCGACGTCGGTTTACAGCACTTAGATCATCGTCGGCCTGCGCTATACGAGTTAGGAAACAGCGGAGTCTGGACGCTCAGTTGGATGGGCGCATTGCATTTTCTTCAGCCACGGCGTTAATGTGTTCCCGATTTGCACAGGAAGGCAAAAGCTGTCAAGACAGTTGCAGTTGTACCCGTACCCGATGCGATTTAAATTGTTGGATGATGCCTAAACAATCCAAAATGGAATTGGTAAACCCTCAAACCCAGGTGTTGGCGTTTAAACTTATACAGCTTAACGATGACAAGTATTTCAGAAGTCTGAAAAGCTATAACTGTTATAAAGTGATCCTGATCAGGAAGGGAAAAGGTCAGGTAACCTTTGATACGGCGAAGCATGGTTTCTCCGAAAATTGCTTGATCAGATTTCCGATTTACCAGCCTTTTCAAATCGAGGGAGATGGGCCACTCGATGGAATATTACTTCAGTTCCATCCGGATTTTTTTTGGAATCATAAATACGAAATGGAATTAACAAGTAAGCAGGTGTTATTTAAAAGCATCGGTGAAATTCCCCTGATAAAAATCAGTAAAGCTGAAATGGCTCAACTTCTCTTTCCGTTGGACCAACTTCTTTTAGAACTCAACAGCGACCGTTTAGGATATTATGATATCGCGATCTCATGGGTAAAAATATTCATGGTTTATGCGTCGCGAATAAAGATGGAAAGAGGCGCGCTACCTTTCGAGGCACGCTCAGAGGTTCATTTTATCATCCGGGAATTGATCAATGCGGTGGAGGAGCATTTTCGGCGCAAGCACCGGCCAGCGGATTATGCAAAATTATTGAACATCACAGTAAAAACGCTGAACCGCATGGCGAAGCAACATCTGGAAAAGACTGTCGGCGACATGATTTCAGAACGGGTAATAACACAGGCTAAGCATGAATTATATTTGAGTGACAGGCCGATAAAAGAAATCGCGCTTGAACTTGGATTTCATGATGTAGCTTATTTCAGCCGCTTTTTCTAGGTACGATCCGGCGCATCTTCCGAAGTTTATCGTAAATCGTTCAGGCCCGATATCCGCTAAGCTGCTGTCGAATTAATGTAGCGATCATCTTTAGTAGCTGAAATGTCGTCCACTTGGGAATTAACACACATCGCGTAAGCCACATCTTGATCCCTGGGCATTCTGATTGAGCCTTTTCTTCCCCGCACATGTCACTAAAAGGCGGCGTACCATGTCGGTTCGCCTAAAGCCAGGCACAATTCTATTTTTGAAACCAGGATTGTGAATGCACTTCGTGCCTATTTCTACTTCGCTGACATTTGTGCTAAGCAGCTCGTTTCCGGATCCGAATTACAACCTACAATTTGCCCGGTCAAGATCAAGCTGTATGGACATCCAGGTGTACGTGCCTCCGCCCAACATCAATTGCTACTGATGTATTGACATTAGTGATCGATCATATTACTTCGGATCCTGGTCAGCGTTTCCCTTGATACGCCCACATAGGAAGCGATCATATAAATTGGAAGGCGTTTGTGCAATTGCGGAAAGCGCCTAATAAATTGTCGGTATCTTTCTTCAGCCTGATAACTGAGCATCATATAAATTCTGTCGCGGCTTGTCCCGCAGTCGTCTGTAACAATTCTAGTATTCAGTGCGTCAAAATTGGGAATATCCTTCAAAAGTTTTTTAAAGCTATCCCCCGAAAACTGTATTATGGCGCTATCTTCCAGGGCGTCGATAAATTCATTTGAAGGTGTACCGGTAACCAGACTTACACGATCGGTTACCCAATGATTGGCAGGTGACAGACTCACGATGTGTTCGTTACCCTGGTCGTCGATTCGAAACGATCGAAGACAGCCACTGCATACGAAATTATGAAACCTGGATACACTGCCCTGACGCAGTAAATATTGCTTTTTCTTAAGTCGCTTAGGGATAGCCAGCGACCTGATAGTTGCAATCTCCCCGTCCGAAAATAAGCGCTGGGCTCTCAAATAATTTTCAAAGAAATTGAATATGCTCTCACACATGAACAAGAAGAACTTATTGCATTAATAGTGAGAACAAAATTACCTTATATGCGAGGCCCTGACAATGGACAAAAAGGACAAACTGTTGTAAAATTTGCCTCATTAATAAACATGCTGATCAATCATTGATTGATCAAGCCTTATTGATTTCTGTTTAAATCTGATGGTGCCTGCAATCTGTGTTGCTGTCAGCGCGGCCTTTCAATTGCTGTTCAAGAACGGTCGGAAAGATCATCTAAAGTTTAGCCCGTATTTTCCTCCGCGCACATGGTAGAGCGCATTTTAATCTCCGCGGCTTTGTTAAGCTAAGCCGACCTCAGTAAAGACGCACAAGAAATATGAGCTTTCAAAGCCGATCCGCCTCCGTCGCTGACCTATACCAATAGTCAAGCTTCTTCATGATCAATCGAAAACAGTGCTTGGCAGATGAAGGTTAACAAACTTAACGAGCTAGTATTTTGTAACGTTTTCTAAAACCATCACTCTAATAAATACAAACCAATCTTTTTATCACTAAAAATCAAAAAATGAAAATCAACCAGGCCTATAGTACAGGTCTAATCGCTATGCTTTTTACATTACTTCTCGCAGACAGCTCTCAGGCACAAACTAAAACGAAGCTTTCTGATGCTGAAGTAGCTTTTGTTGCCGTGACGGCCAATCAAATTGACATAAGTTATGCTGAAATCGCCAAGCAAAGATCAAACGACCCGGACGTCATTAAGTTTGCTCAAACAATGGAAAGGGACCATAAAGCAGTTGTGGCTCAGGCTGTGGCCCTGGCGAAGAAACTCGGAGTCACGCCTAAGGATAATGCCGTAAGTAGAAAGTTATTGGCAGACGCTGAAAAAACTAAAAAGACCTTGCGCTCTAAATCTGCGAAAGCATTTAATAAGGCCTACATCGATAACGAAGTAGCGTACCATAAAGCTGTGATTGCAGCAGTTGAGGGCCTTCTTATACCGGAAACAGAAAATGGCGAACTGAAACAATTATTACAAACCGTCGTTCCCGCATTGAAAGCGCATCTTATGCATGCTGAAATGCTTCAAAAAACCGTCAAATAATGAAACGCCGATTTATAGAATCAAACGGATTGGCCATCTTGCTCTCGGTTTCAATCTTGAGCAGCTGCTCCAGCGCGCCGGAGAAAACAGGTCCGATGTCGCACATCGTAGAAATAAGAGCGATGCAGTTTCAGCCAGCGGAAATTCGTGTAAATAAAGGAGACACAGTCATATTTATCAACAGGGACATGGTGGTGCATGACGTGACCGAAGAGCAAAGCAAGAAATGGGCATCACAGCCATTGTCCACTGATCAGTCTTTTAGCATGATCGCATCCCAAAGTTCAAACTATTACTGTACTATTCATCCTGTAATGAAAGGGCAGGTTATTGTCGAATAATCACACAGCAGAACGGTGCGTTGTTTTAGTCTTGGTTGTGGTTTTATAAGAACCGTACCATTTTGGTACGGTTCTTTCTACTCCTTTAGTTGCATGTAAAAGAATTTACTGCACCTCCAAGATCAATAATACGTCGCAATTCAATGAAAGGACTTCCAAACTGGCGGATGTAATAAGACGCATTGCTTCTAACCTTCAACTTTAGCAACATCTTTCCGTAGACTTGTGGCGCCCGCCCTGGCAAACAAAACGAAAGGCCTGCACAAAATCGGGCTTCTAATTGGCCAGTCCGATTCCGAGATAACTTAATAACCATGAACTATTGCTTGATTGGAAACCTGATAACGGGCAAACGTCGAGGGTCGTGAAAATGCCGGTATTTCAGAACATTGCTGCCGGTACGTTTAAAGTATCATTGCTGATAATAAAAATTCACTGAGGATCATGCTTTATTTCAGCACCCGATCGCATTAGGCTTCTGTTGGATGATACGCTGTTCTAAAAACTGTTTTAAAATTATGGCATGTGTCAAGTGATCATACCTGGTGGAATAAACCAAAGTAATCAGGTCCTTATTTTTATGCCTCTGAGCAAAATCTCTTACAAATTTATTCCGGTCCAATTCAGCAATGTATCTAGCCTGGAATTTCCACCAGTGTTCGGGCAAGTGATCAAACCAATTGTGCAAAGCATCGGAAGGCGCTATTTCTCTGGCCCATTCATCCAATTGAGTTGCCTCCCGTGAGACATTCTCTGGCCAAAGCCGGTCCACAAAAATCCGATAACCATCCGCCTTTAAAGGCTTGTCATAAACACATTTGATTTTAATACGAACCATTAACTTTTTCTTTAAACCCAGCCAGATCACCCTGATTTGACATTCACTGCTGCACTGAACCGACCGGAACGATTAAAATTGGTATTAAGCTGTGGTGCAAAACTTTTTCCGCTACGCTCCCACTGAGTAATTTATCAATGCCTTTCCTACTGTGTGTCCCCATCACAATCAAATCAACCTTTAATTCCCGCGCCGCCTCCAGAATATTTTCCCAGTAGTCTCCGCTCTTGACTATTGTCTTGATAGATTCATCGCCGAGTAACAGTTTTATGTGACTCAAAAAAGACTCTGACCGCTCAACTAACTCAGGAAGACTGTCAGACTCCACAGTTTCCACGCCGTTAAAATTGTCATACCCTATGATAGGAGAAAACTTTGGCGAAGAAAAATAAGTCGGCTTCTGGACAACATGCAACAAAGTGATTTCAGCCTCCGCTGCTTTCCCGATCTCATATCCAATCAGTGCCACTTTTTTCGCTGAGAAATCACTATCCAGGGCTATTAATAGACTTTCCATACGTTAAACTTTTTGTAGCATGGTTACTAAGAAACGACTACGGTGTGGCGGCAGCCACCGCAATGACTATCATTATTAATAATAGAGTATGCATAACAAAAAACGTTACAGACAATACTGATTTTTTTGAAAAAGGCGGATACTAAATGCGGCAGGGTTTAACCATTTATTAAATTACCTAGGCGTTTATCTTCTTCTCTTTTAGTAAGTTTGTAGAAATGGCTAGTACTTCACCAAGTATTGTTCGAAGGCATCAGAGAGAATTTGTTATAGTCGATATGAGCGATTATTACACCTGCTCGTTCTCTGAATTCGTTCCATTTTGTCCTCACCTGTACTATTTCTCCAGTTTCAAAGCCTTTAAAACTATTGGCCAAGCCTAATTAAGTCCGCAGGCTTGGAATACCGGCAATTATCAACGCACGACCATTATTAAGCAACGATTTCCATATAAGGCAGTCGAGCGAATTTTTCAGTCGAGGCGATTCGCTCTCATTGGTGCAATAGCCAATGCGAGGGATCAACAAATTTTATCTCGTCTGAAAGTTTAGCTAATTAATCACTTTGGTTGATGTGAATGATAACTGCTACCGTCAATAACGGGGCGCTGACTATCAGCTCCAATCTCACAATCATTCAATTACAGAAATAAAACAACAAAAATGACTCAAATTGAAAACATTCAATCTGTCAAGATCAATATTCAAGCCACTGGCTTTAAAATGAATGAATATCTCACAAGGAAAATTTACAACATGGTAAACAAATTAAAAATAATTCTTCCAGGTGTTAACTGGATTGATATTTACCTCAAACACACCAATGAAATTGCCAGACCAAGGACCGTTGTCGTTCGCTTTGGTAAGCCTGGACCAGACCTAGTCGCATCAGATTCCGGACATAGATGGAAAATACTATTAAAAAATGTTGAAAAGAGGCTGATCAGGAAACTTGAAAAAAGAAAGGCCATCTCACTGTCCTAATCGGCGAACAATACGTGAACTGAAGATAACAGCAGGATATAGTAGTGATGAATGGCATGGTAATATGCGCGGATGGATTTCGAACGGATCTTGATATCAAGTAAACATATGTTGTGAATTTTCTGACTTTTAAACGTGTAAACCATGAAACGAATTTTCGGAAATATTTCATTCAGGGCAATAGTCTTGGTCATATTGATATTACTGAATTCATTTGTCATATGCATTGCATTGGCGGATGATTCCAATGCGTATTGGTGGTTATTGCTATTAGCACCACTACTGATCCTGGCGATTCATGATATACGCCAAAAACAACATGCTATTATCCGAAATTACCCCCTGGTTGGCCATTTACGCTATTTGTCTGAAGCGATCAGACCTGAGCTACGACAGTACTTCTTTGAATCCGATCTTGATGGCAGACCCTTCAACAGACGGCAACGGTCTATCGTGTATCAGCGCGCAAAAAACGAAAAACAAACCGTTGCATTCGGCATGCAGGCAAATCCGGGAACTCCTGGCTACGAATGGGTAGCGCATAGCATCTACCCTGCTGCAATCCAAGAAAAAGACCTGCGTGTATGGGTGGGCAACTACCAATGTATGCAACCTTATAATGCAAGTGTTTACAATATCGGGGCAATGAGTTATGGCGCGCTCAGCAAAACCGCTATAGCCTCACTTAATGAAGGAGCCATGATTGGAAACTTTGCCCATAATACCGGCGAGGGAGGCATTAGTGAACACCATTTGAAAGGAGGCGACCTGATATGGCAAATTGGAACAGGGTATTTCGGATGTCGCAACGAAAAAGGACGATTTAGTTCTTTGGCGTTTCGTAAAAATGCCTTAAGGCCACAGGTAAAAATGATAGAATTAAAATTATCACAGGGCGCCAAACCCGGACACGGCGGCCTGCTTCCAGCTTCCAAGAATACTCCTGAGATTGCAGCAATCCGGCTGGTCATGCCAGGAACTACTGTTCACTCGCCATCCGGTCATTCAGAATTTGATACACCTGAAGGGCTAATCAAATTTCTGCAACACCTACGGGAATTAAGCGACGGCAAACCCGTCGGCTTTAAAATATGTATCGGAGACAAACAGGAATTTGAAGGTATCTGCAACGCCATGGCTTCCACTGGCATTATTCCCGATTTCATTTCCGTCGACGGTGCCGAAGGTGGCACCGGAGCTGCGCCGCTTGAATTTACTGACCATTTGGGCATGCCTTTATATGACGCACTTGCGTTTGTCAAACAAACACTGGATTCCTACAACCTCTCCGCACATATCAAAATATTCGCGGCGGGAAAAATCATAACGGGATTTGATATACTCAAAGCCATGTCTTTGGGCGCTTCCTCATGCTACAGCGCCAGGGGTATGATGATGGCTTTGGGCTGCATACAGGCACTTATATGTGACAGCGGTAAATGCCCTGTTGGAGTTGCTACCCAAAACCCCAGTTTGTATAATGGGCTTCATCCTGCAGATAAAAAGGTTCGAGTGGCAAATTTTCATGCGAAAACAATTGAAGCTACCCGCGAGATAATGGAAGCCTGCGGCTTCGCCAGTGTGGAACAAATCCACCCATCAAAATTTTACAGGCGCATCAACGAACAGGAAACACAAAGCTTTGAACAGATCTACTTCCCGCGGCGGCGTAACCGATTAGAAAACCAAATTCAGTCATTTCTCAATTAAATAAAGTTATGCGGAAAGCAAAACAAAGGCTTGTGCTGGCCAAGGAAGACTACGACATCATAATGGCAAACCTGAAAGGCGGGTTCCGAAAATTCACTTTTAACAGAAGAGAGGCTGCGGATATGCAGGCCGATTTAATGAAAGCAAGATTAGTAAGCAAAACAGACATGCCTGAGGATGTAGTAAGACTGAATTCCTCTGTTACCATAAGGGATGAAAAAGAGGGGAAAATAATGAAACTGACCGTTGTATCTCCTGGACAGGCAGATATAAAACAAAAAAAGATCTCCGTAATGTCGCCGATCGGCACCGCATTGATAGGATATCAAAAGGGCTGGCGTGTGAGTTGGAGAGCATCAACAGGCAAGAAAATATTTACCATTTTGGAGGTCAACAACCCGTTTCCATAAGCAAAAAAAGATATCGTGATGATACCGGTCACAATAACATCGCCGCCAATCGATTTGATCTTTTATAAGATTAAAAATGTAATTAAGGAAGGGCGTAAGAAAAAGCAACAAGCCGGCCTTTCGAAAGCCTGCAACCATATTGATCTTCAAAACAGAATTATCGCTCAATGCTGCTTCGTCCTGGAAAATATCGCATTCGTGTTAGACAGGAGCAATAAAAAGCTTCTCGCAAAAAATAATCTTGCAGGTCACGTTTTTATAGCTATATCAATCAAACATCTTTTTTATCAATTAATACGATTTGGTTCCTTAACTATCTAAACAGTCAACACATGACAAATAGGCAAACAGAAAAATTAGTAATGGCTAAAGAGGATTATCTTCTTATAATAGATTATCTGGAAAACAACAAACACCAATTGGAAGATGATAAAAATGCCCAGCTGCTAAGCAGGATCGAGCAGGCCAAAGTAGTTAGTTCTGAAGATTTTCCATGGGAAGTAATCCGACTAAATACCAGAGTAATTATTAGAGACAAGGCAGGCCGCCAAAATTATGCGTACACGGTGGTCTTACCGGGCCTCGCAGATCATAAAAGGTGTAAGGTCTCACTATTCTCTCCGATCGGCAGCTCGTTATTTGGCCGCCGGAGAGGTGACGATATATATTGGCAAACACTCGATGGAAAAAGATATTTTATCATAATGGCAGTTTCTCAATTTATACACTAGAAACATTTCACCCGGCCGTCCGGACATAAATTATATTCAATCCGAAAATTGACATACACGGACCGGCCCACGGCCAAAAGCTTCGACATTCAATTGCTAAACCTGATCATAGTTCCGAAGAGTTTTTAGATCCGCAGACGTGCTATTAAAAAACTTATCGCAAGGAATAATTTTGTCACCCTGTGGTTTGCTTCGTTCAGTTCGAGAAAGCCGATATGAAGCCAATCAAATATAAAGGATAGATTTGTCCTTTATTATTTACTCATTATCTTTACATCATAATTACTCAGTTGCGATCAATCAATTTCCGGGCGATGATGATTAATGGATCGCCTGGCAACGGCCTGTTTTCTATATTAAAATCATGCTCGAAAAATTATATCAGAACAATAATTTCAAAGTAGCCATGCTTTCGCTGAAGGCCAATCAGTCTATCCCCAGTCATAAAACTGCGTCTGAAGTGTATTTTATCGTCGTTAAAGGGAAAGGTCAAATCTCTTTTTCCGACAGACAATTTGAACTATTAGAGTTTACGTCGATAATAATCCCATCTGCGGAAATCCATAAAGTGGACGCCTATGAAGACCTCCGCGCTTTGCTTGTAATAACAGACCAGGCGGCAGGAAAGGCCGGGTCTAAAAATAGTGAACCCGCCTCTGGCCCCTAGCACGAATTTTCTGAGCGTTGCTTTCCGCCGGATGGGTTATGAGACACCACAACAAACATCTTTAACTGAACTTGAAGAATATGGAACAGTCAAATATTCCGATAAGTATTCCGGAAATAGATACACCCGAGCAAAGCGGCAACAATAGCGACACGCATCTCCATCAAAAGCAGAGCTTTATTTCAAAATATATCTTCAGCCAGGACCACAAGATAATCGCCAAACAGTTTCTGATTACAGGCATAATTTGGGCAATTATTGGAGCTTTTTTCTCGGTGGTATTCCGATTACAACTCGCTTACCCTGACCAGAGCTTTCCTTTTTTGGAAACCATATTCGGAAACGCAGCGAAGGGAGGAAAAATCCGGCCGGAATTTTATTATTCATTATTGACGCTGCACGGCACCATCATGGTGTTTTTTGTACTCACTGCCGGGATGAGCGGAACCTTCGCAAATTTCCTGATCCCCCTGCAGGTAGGAGCACGTGATATGGCTTCACCCTTCCTTAACATGCTATCTTATTGGTTTTTCTTCCTCTCGAGTGTTGTGATGATTTCTTCGCTTTTTATTGCAAGTGGTCCCGCGGGCGGAGGCTGGACCTCGTATCCGCCGTTAAGCGCATTAGAACAAGCCTCTCAAGGATCTAAAACCGGCATGGATATTTGGCTGACTAGCATGTGCCTATTTATTATATCCCAACTGATGGGTGGACTAAACTACGTAGCAACGATCCTGAACCTTCGCACCAAAGGCATGAGCATGACCCGGCTGCCATTAAGCATTTGGGGTCTGTTTTTTACAGCAGTTCTTG
>DATMHB010000357.1:0-5114 GCA_035555175.1 Flavisolibacter sp.
AGCAGGATTGCTCCCGGCGACGATTGCTATGCTGTATATGAGAAATCGTTTTTTGATACCGATATTTTAAACGGGCAAACATAGCGGCCTAGAATCTGGCGTAACCCGGATTTTGTTCCAAAGCCCTGTTATTGGTAAGAGAATTCCGGTCGATGGGCCACAAGAGCCTGCCAGCAGGGTCTGTATTGACAAAGAGACTGAGCGGAATATGCTTAAAGAGATATGTTTCGCCCATCCTCCTCAGATCGTACCATCTTTTACCTTCAAAAATAAATTCGTAGAGGCGCTCCTGCAGTATGGCTTCCTTTGGATCTGCGTCTATGGCCTGATTGGGATAACCTATCGTTAAAGCATTGTAATTGCTCCCAAAGCCTCTTGCCCTGACCTGGTTGATTTCCGCAGCAGGATTTTCACCGAGGATCAGTTTTGCTTCTGCCAATAATAACAACAGGTCTGCGTAACGATAAATAGGAAAGTCATTGGTATACTGCCTGGTGCCGGCAACGTTTTCTCCAAAATACTTTCTTACAAAAGTTCCGGCGATTTTGTAAACACCTCCGGCCAGGGTGTATCCCGGTTGAATGGTTGCCCACTTGCGGCTGTCCCTGTCGTCATACATTCTGAAGGTCGCCACCCTAACAGGGGAACGCAAAAGGCCTCCCCAGTTGTCCTTCAGCGGATCGTTCATTTTCCTGTTTTGTGCAGAATCATAAAAATTTGCGATAAAGCCTGTTTGAGGCACGAAGCTGGTAGGGACGAATCCCATGGTAGCTTCATTTTGCTGATAGCGCGAGGCAAAGATGATCTCATTGTTTCCCTTGTTCGCAAAAACGTCACTGAAGTTTGGCAACAGCGTCAGGGAAGGAACATTGGTTTGAATGTCTGATAATGCTGCTTTGGCAACACCTGCATCGGCAGCCCCCCCTCCTCTGTAAGAAGTCCACAAATAGACTTCCGCTTTTAGCATTTGCGTTGCAGATTTAGACCATAATACTTTTCTGTTGCTGGCTGCCGGCATGCTGGCCGGCGTAAAGCTGTAGTTGTTGGCGAAATTGCTATTGGAATTATCAATGTCTTCTTTAATGAGCCTGGTAACGTCTGCTTCGCTTGAAGCAGGCTTCGCCAAATTCGCAATATCAATGGAACTAACAGGTTCTGTCTGTACCACCACCCGGCCCCACGACCGTAGCAACTGGAAATAATAAAATGCCCTCATGCCATATGCCTGTCCCAGGTAGTAGCTTTTATTAGCCGCGGTAACGAGATTGGTAGTATTCAATTTGCTGATCAGTAAATTAAGCTGGTTGATATTAAAATAAAAACCACCAAAATTGTTCACACCCGCATTGCCTACGTCCAGTTTTTGGAGCCACATTACTTCGAGGCCCTGCGTAGCCTCTGACGTAAATGAACCCGATGCGCCCGGTTCGAGGCCAAATATATCGGACCGCATTTCACCGAGGAAAAGGAAATTCCCATTGTCGGCTCTAAACCGCGAATGAATGCCCGTAACAAAAGCATCGACCTGGTCTGCTGTTTTCCAATAACTGGCATCGCTGACCGTACTGATCGGGGTCAAATCCAATTTTTTGGAGCAGGCGCTGAACAAAACCAGCCCCGAGAATATAGCAACAATATTTTTTTTCATGATGAATGAGTTGGTAGTTTTAAAATGTGACCTGTACGCCTAAAACATAGTTCCGTGGTGTTGGATACGTTCCCTGATAAATGCCATTGACCGTTGATGTACCGGGAGCTACAGGGGGCTCGGGCGTAGGCCCGCTGAACTTTGTCAAATAAAATAGGTTGTTTCCGCTCACAAATATCCTTGCGTGAGAAAGTATCCTGGTGTTAGTTAGCAACGACCTGGAAAAATCGTATGAAAGGGTGATCTCCCTGCTTGCCAGATAATCGCCTTTTTCATAAAATCGTGAGTTATTGCTGTTGAGGGAAGCACTTGCATTATTACCTCTCGTGTAATTCTTTTTTCCCTGAGGAGCATTCCGCTGGTCGGCCGAATACACTTTAGGAATATCAGCGCCAGGATTTGATGGAGACCATGCTCTTTTTTGCCAATCAATGAAATTGAAAGTGCCCTGGTATTCACCAAGTGTTCTGGCTACAAGATCATTGTAGATTGTATGTCCTAATGCAAATTCAAAACGGGTGTATATTGAAAAGCCTTTGTAGGATAAGTTTGTTGTAAATCCACCGGTCCATTTGGGATTGATATTACCGATATACACCTGGTCCCTTGTATCGATGGTATCATTCTTTCGATGTCCATCCAGTTTACATCGCCCGGCGTTATTTTGCCCGAACCGAAGGTTATATTAGGGCCGCTGATCTGTGCGATCAAATCTCTTCTATTACCGGCGATCCTTGCAATTTCCGCGTCGTCGCGGAAAATAGACACCTGCTTAAATGCGTAAATCGCGCCCAATGATTGCCCTTCCTGCAAACCGCTTACCCAAACGAGTCCGCCCGATGCAGGATCATAGATCTGGAAACCGCCCTGACGGTTATTTTCGTTCCCGTTGAATGGCAGCTTCAGTATTTTATTCTTGTTTAAAGAAGCATTTGCTCCCACCGTCAGGTTCAATCCGTTGGACAAACGGAGAACATTTGCGTTCAGCGTAAATTCATATCCCTGATTTTGAAATGTACCCAAATTGGTTGTCGAGGAACCAAAGCCGATATAGCTGGGCAGAGGGATGCTCGTTAAGAGGTCACTCGTTTTCCTGTTATAATAATCAAACAAAACCGTGAACCTGTCATTCAAAAATCCGACGTCGGCCCCAATGTCGGTGGTTTTGCTTTTTTCCCATTTCAAATCATTAATTACAAGCGCCGTATTGAGAAATCCTGCACTGCCGTTATAGTTGCCCTGCGACGCGTAAATGCCCTGCACGTCATAAAAACCCAATCCGGCAATATTACCATTTACACCATAGCTAACCCTTGGCTTCAATGTAGAGATGAAATGGGCGATGCCGCTGTTTCGAAAAAAAGCTTCACGATGCACATTCCATCCCGCCGACATTCCGGGAAAAAATCCCCATCTGTTGTCTTTTGAAATGCTGGAAATCCCGTCTCGTCTGAAAACCAGGTTCAGTAAATATTTCTGATCATAATTATAGCTTAGGTTACCGAATTGCGAAAGCACACTCTGTTCCACTTTATCGCTGAAATTGCTCCCGGGCGCAAAGGTCGTCGAAGCATTTACCGTTGGCACATCATCGGTGGGCGCATTGGTACCCGACACTTGCATGCGGGTTCTTCTGAATGCATAATATTCAGCTGCCAGCATCGCCGTTACGCTGTGCTTTTGAAAGGTTTTAGAATAATTAAAAAGGCCATTATAGGTTTGTTGAAAATCCCTGCGTGAGAACGATGATGCCGGCCTTGTGGTGTTGAAGGCAGGAGGGTTCGAAAACACCTGTGCGTAGGATTGAGTAGCTTTCGTAAAAGATTCTGTGAAGGTTTGCTCTAAATAGCCACTTCCGGTAAGTTTAACGAACAGCCCGGGTAAGAGATCCCATTTCAATGAACCGTTTATTGTTGTTCTATTGAGATAATTACTTCTCACGGTTTTACCTAGCCAGTAAAGAGGGTTGCCATCATTAATACCGTTGCCGGGATTTGGTTTCGTTTTGGCAGAGTCCAACCATGGATTGAACGTAGGCCACAGGGAGAGATTTCTATAAAGATTATTGACTTCGGAACCATTGACCCCTAACTGCGAGGATGTAGACAGAATGACCCCCGTGCTTATTTCAATGTTTGGCTTTACCCTGTAAGATCCATTAAGGTTGGCTGAATAACGCTTATAATCCGATCCTACAATGATTCCACCTTCTTTGTAGTAATTAAAGCCGGCGTAATATTTTCCCTTATCGTTTCCGCCCGTAAAATTTAGATAATGATCCTGCGTATTCGTATTATTGAATACCAGGTCTTCTACTTCACCGCCGTGGTCTCTAAAAATTATGGTGCCGCCGTAAGGGTCACCAACTGTGTCCCATCCCATCTTCAACAAATAGTCGTTTGCTGCGCTGTACTGCCTGATGTCGAAGCTTGCCGAGTCGGCGGCGTTGGCCGGAATTCCCATTCCCCTGGTGCCATTTGCTGTGGCCAGGCTGATGCCCGAGTCAATATTTCCAAGACGGGAATAGTAAATAAAATCTTTCGCATTTAAATAATTGTATCCGGCCCTTCTCCGGTTATACCCTGATGTGAACTTGTAGTTTATTTGTGACGTGCCGGCCCTGCCCTGCTTTGTAGTAATGAGGATAACACCATTGTTCGCTCTTGCGCCATAAATAGCCGTCGATGCCGCGTCCTTCAACAGATCGATCGAGGCAATATCTTCCGGCGCTATATCATTGTAAGATCTTATGGTAGCGTCCACCACAACAAGCGGACCGCCGGGATTATTGATCGAAGCACCGCCTCTCAATAAAATTACCGGAGCGGCGCCGGGCTGGCCCGATGCGTTCACCACCTGCAGGCCCGAAACAGTTCCCTGCAGTGCACTGCCTATGTTCGACCGCGGAGCGTTTTCCAACACCTTGCTGTCAAGTTTAGATATAGAGCTCGTAACGTTCCGCCGGCTTTGAGTGCCGTAACCGACCACCACCACTTCCCCTAATTTGGCAGCGTCGGTGGTCAGGGCAATCTCCAATTCATTGGAATTATTTACGGGCACCTCCCTGGGGGCATAGCCTGTAGAACTGATAATTAATATGTCGCCCGGCCCTGCATCGATACTGAACGCACCGCTGGTATTGGTTTGGGTGCCGGCGTTTTTGCCTTTCACTAAAACAGAAACACCTTCCAAAGGTTTGTTGTCGTCGCCGGAGACAACCCTGCCGGAAATTTTCCCCGTCTGTGACAACGCTGTAAAAGCAACCAGAAAGAAGGAGATAAGGATTCCCACCTTGAAGCAAACAGATTTCATGAAAGCAGTTTAAATGATGTATTATGTATGACATAATAAAGAAAAGATAATTTTCCAATCCCGCCAAAAAAAATTTTCCCGGGCCGAAATCAGTTTTAGGGCTTATTTTTATAGAAATATGCGAGTGTCCGCCCAGAACTCCGCTTGTTAAGTA
>DATMHB010000358.1:0-9215 GCA_035555175.1 Flavisolibacter sp.
GCTCAAACCGGCGAGTATGGAATTGGACATCAGTGGCTCGGGGAATATAGGACTCGCGGAACTCAATACAGGTTTTCTTGATGCGGATATCAGCGGTTCCGGTGATGTAAATGTGGGCACCGGCGCGGCAACGGAAGAGAAATTGAGGATCAGCGGGAGTGGAAGCATCGACCTGTCGGGCGTCACAGCCACAACGGTGAACACCAGAACGAGCGGCTCGGGTGATGTTAGGGTCATTGTATCAAAACAACTCGACGTGAATATTTCAGGAAGTGGTTCTGTTTACTATAAAGGAAATCCGGTCATCAACACCAGTATTTCCGGCTCAGGCAAGGTCATTCATTTCTAGCTGTTTCTCATTTCCATTTTTTCGCCCGTAGATTCTTCTATGGGCTTTTTTTGTGACGGCTTTCGCTCAAGACCCATCGGGTTGGGCCGGAAAAACTTAAACGCTTCTAACGAACCGCCGCACGCACTGTCGTGCTTATCCTTTTTACACTGTTATGTTGTACGCTCCGGCCAGCAGTTGAGCGGACTTGAATTTGGATCCTCTATTCTTCGTTGATTAACGAACTGTGTTTGGTATCCTTCATGGTAATATACACAACCAACGAAATGAATATGCAGGCAGTGACATACCAATAGAACCATTTTTCGTGACCTGCATTTTTGAAATAGAGGGCAACGTATTCGGCCGTTCCTCCAAAGATGGCTGTTGTGAGCGCGTAAGGAAGTCCAACGCCCAAAGCCCTCACCTGTCCCGGAAATAATTCCGCCTTGACCACCGCGTTGATAGAAGTATACCCGCTTACGATCAGGAGTCCGGCCATCATAAGAACAAAGGCCATCCCTTCTGAGTGGGCACGGCTGATGGCCGACAGCAGAGGCACTGTGGCAACGGTTCCTGCAATTCCAAAACCAATCAGTAATGGCTTGCGTCCCACCTTGTCTGAAATAAATCCCATCAATGGCTGAATGAGTGCAAAAAGCAGCAGGCTGATAAATGATAACTTCGTCGACTGGTTCACTGTAAGATGAACCGTATTCACGAGGAATTTCTGCATGTAGATAGAAAATGTATAAAAGGCAATCGTTCCTCCCAGTGTGAGGCCGATAACTGTAAGGATCGCACGTGGGTATTTGAGCAATTCTTTTAGGGTACCTTTTTGCTGTTCTTTCCTGATCATTTCGAAGGAATGCGTTTCTTCAAGGTTTTTACGGATATAAAAAGCAACACCAGATAATATGGCGCCGATGAAGAAAGGTATTCTCCATCCCCAGTCTCTCAACTCCTGGTCGGGCAATACAAATTTTTGCAGCAGTAACTGAATTCCAAGTGCTATCAGCTGGCCGCCGATAAGTGTTACGTATTGAAAGCTTGAATAAAATCCCCGTCGGTCCTGTGTGGACATTTCGCTTAGATAGGTTGCGGATGTTCCATATTCGCCGCCTACGCTCAATCCCTGGATCAATCGAGCGATGAATAAAAGCATTGGTGAAAACAAGCCAATCGATTTGTATCCGGGAATACAGGCGATCAACAGCGATCCAAAAGACATCAGGAGCACGGAAATAGTCATGGCTGTTTTGCGGCCAATGCGGTCTGCTATGCTTCCGAAGAGCCAGCCGCCAATGGGTCGCATAAAAAAGCCAACCGCGAAGATTCCCGCCGTGTCAAGAAGCTGAGCGGTCGTGTCGCTCTTTGGAAAAAACACCGGTGCAAAATAAACGGCGAACGCCGCATAAGCATACCAGTCATACCATTCAACAAGGTTACCGATCGAGCCGCCAATAATTGACCGTAGCCTGGTCTTGTTTGAAATCTCTTGCATCATGCTACGCGCAAAATACCGATTAATAGCTGCCGGATAGGGAACATATGCATGAATAAGCGGGTGGTTTGTGTAAGGAGCGAAGGGCTTTAAAATAAAGCCAGCCCACAGGAGGACAATCCTCACACTATTACTCGGATGTTTCTTCAACCGGCATAAACTATCGCGAGAGGGATCCGGTGTGATGCTAATAGGAGCGTTGTTCTGGTTCCTGATTTGCCGTTTAAAATTTCATCACGTCTTTGCGTATTCTTTGCGTTCCATCCTTTGATGTTCACCCCTGCCTCCTCGTCATTGTGTTTCGAAGCGACACGTGGACAGTGAGCCGGTTTTCAAGTCCCCGTGTGCCCTGATTAATTATTGATGAAGATTGTGTTGTTGCCCCGCAGAGACGAGGCGACAAAAACTAACCAATGTGTGCTTTGCGCATCTTTGTCTAAACGGACCTTCTGCATTGCGCGAAACTACTTCACTTGAGGTTGCAGGTTTTCTGTTTCAGGTTTCGGCGTGGGATCCAGCACGGGAAGCCCGAGCACGTTGCCCGTCCACGCTCTTATTCTCTTGCAAAGTTCTGCGTCCCTGCCCATCGATTGTCCATACGATGGCAGCATCTCTTTTATTTTTGCCTGCCATTTTGGTGATTGCACTTGCTGAGGGAAACATTGCTTCAGTAAGGTGAGCATGATCGATACGGCGGTTGAAGCCCCGGGCGATGCACCGAGTAATGCGGCAATCGACCCATCAGCACCACTTACTACCTCGGTTCCAAATTCAAGAATGCCTCCTTCCTCTTCATCTTTTTTGATCACCTGTACGCGGTATCCTGCAACGGCGAGTTCCCAGTCTTCCATTTTTGCCGCGGGAAAATATTCTTTGAGTCCTTCCAGTCTTCCTTCAGGTGTAAGCCTTACCTGGTCGATGAGATATTTTGTAAGCGGGATATTATGAATGCCGGCTGCAAGCATAGGACGCAGATTACTTAGCTTGATGGAACGGAACAGGTCGAACAGTGAGCCGTGCTTAAGAAATTTTGTAGTGAATCCGGCAAAAGGTCCGAACAATAATTCTTTCTTGCCCTTGATCCACCGGCTGTCGAGATGGGGTACGGACATCGGCGGCGCACCGATCGCTGCCGTACCATAAACCTTTGCATAGTGTTTATTGATCACTTCTTCGTTGGTGCATCGCAGCCATTGACCGCTCACGGGGAAGCCACCAAAACCCTTTCCTTCCGGAATTCCCGATTTCAACAGCAAAGGCAATGCCCCTCCACCCGCGCCGATGAATACGAACCGTGCTTTTACTGTACTGCGTTTTCCCTTTTCCTTATTGTTGATACGCACATGCCACCGGCCATCTTTGCGGTGAAGCCTTTTCACTTCATGATTAAAGTGAAGGGTAACACCATCCGATTTTTTCAGACAATCGAGCATACAACGGGTGAGCGACCCAAAGTTGACATCGGTTCCGAGATCCATTTTTGTTGCCGCCACCGGTTGCCCGGGTTCCCGTCCCTCCATCACCAGGGGAATCCATTGGCGGATCGTATCAGGATCCTCGGAGTACTGCATCCCTCTGAACAAGGGACATTGCTGCAAGGCTTCATATCGCTTGTTCAGATAATGAACGTTTTTCTCGCCCCATACAAAACTCAGGTGTGGTACAGGACGGATGAACGATCCGGGCGGTTGAACGATATTTCTTTCTACGAGGAAGGACCAGAATTGTTTCGAGACTTCAAACGATTCTGCAATCTTCACCGCTTTAGAGGTATCGATGCTGCCGTCTTCACGCTCGGGCGTATAATTGAGTTCGCAAAATGCGGAGTGGCCTGTACCCGCATTGTTCCACGCATCGGAACTTTCAGCAGCAGCGCTATCCAGCCGTTCAAAAATCTGAATCGTCCACCGCGGCTCCAATTGCCTGATGAGCATGGCAAGCGTTGCGCTCATGATGCCGGCGCCGATCAGAATAACGTCGGGTTGTTGCGAAGGAGGGTTATCGTTTTCCATTAAACAAAAACCATCAAAATCCTAGCCATGCATCTCCAACGTCGTCCGGATACCGTAGATCTTTTCAGAAATCACGAAGCGGTCCGCCGTCGTCGACGCTTATTTGATCACGAGCACCTGGAATGTTCCCGGAATCATTTTCCTCCTGGTGTCCGCAGTGGTTTGCGCGTCGAAGTCAGCAGTGGGCATGTAAACCGTTCCGGTTTTTTCATTCATCGTTATGGTCCTTGCTCCAGGTTTGGTTGGATAATTGCCTTCGACAGTAAATTTTTGCGGGCTCACTTCTTTAATTACCGTCATGCTTCCCTCCCCGTTTGAAGTGTAGATGGTGGCCCGCCTTCCATCAAAGGCAACGCCATCACAACCTTTGCCGATGGGCAGCTTCGTCACTACGTTTCCGTCTTCAGCATTCACCACCACAAGCCATTTATCACAGCCCGCAAAAAGCCTTTTTGATTTAGGGTCAAAAGCCAGACCTGTCGGTCCTTCAGCGCCGCCCAGCGGCCAGCGGGTTTGCACCTTGTGTTGCTTCAGGTCAATTACAGCAATTTCATTCCTGTCTTCTATATTCACAAAAAGTTTTCCGGCACCGTTCGAAACGGCTGTTTCAGGTTTTCCTCCTACATCAATGGTGGCTAACACCTGATTGGTTTTTGGATCAATAACGGAGAGATTCTTACTGCGGCCATTGCAGGTAATGATCATTCCTGTATATGGTTCAAACAGGATGGCATCAGGGTTTTCGCCTGTGCCCACCTGCTGAATGACCGCGTTTGTAGCGAGATCAAACACCGTGATATTGTTGGTTCTTCCATTTGAGGTATATCCCCTGTTCAGTGCATTGTCAAATGCAATTCCATGCACACCATTGGTGTTGGGAATGATGCCGGCAGAGTCGCCGGTCTGCTCATTTAAAATATTCACCTGGCTGGCATGCGAAACATAGATCATTCCGTTGTGCACGGCCAGATAATCCCAGCCGCCGGGACTCGCTATATGATAAGTCTTCACAATTTTATATGCATGCTGCTGCGCTGCCGCGATGAGGCTTATAAAAAGGGCGGTGAAAAAAAATATGCTTTTCATAAAAACGATTGAGAATGCTGCGATAATTGCTGACTAACTTAACCTTTTATTTGTAACGTGGCCCGATTGCTTTCTTCAACTTGCAACAGATTACTGATCGCTTTGCAAAAAGTTTTAGTTGGCCCAGGTCCCAGCCGTTGGCGCTTTCTGCTGTACGCGCAAGGCTAGACAAGAGATTCGCTTTAAAGCGGAACGGCTTGATACAGCAGAGCATGCATCTGTTTTCGCGAGTTCAGCTACCGCCCGTAAAAAAAGTCAAAAAAATTGCTTTGAGGCGACCTAGGAAGTTTTCCAACCGACCGTGAAGCTGTGATTGCCCTGAGTAAACGCATATGAAACGGTACACCCTGAGGCCTCGCAGATCTGCCTGATAATGGAAAGGCCGAGACCATTATGCTCTGTGGATTGAGACGCTTTGTAAAAGCGTTGGAAGATCTTTCCCTGGTCGAGCCCATTCTCATGACTGGAATTTGTGATGCTAAGAATTTCCTGCTTTAGCAGTATCGTAATCGACCCGCCTTCGTAGTTGTATTTCGTAGCATTGCTCAGGAGATTGTTGAGCAGGATGTCGGCAAGCTGCGCGTTCATTTGTACGGTTACATCTTCCAGTTGTGCTTCAACACGGATCATGTGCGCCTGCCATAGGTCCTGGAAATCTGACAGCTTATCCTTTAATTTATTTTTCATATTCACCTGCTCCACTTCTTCAAACTGATTGTTTTCGATCTTGGCGAGCAGCAACAGTGATTGATTGAGATGCGTTAATTTCTGCACGGCTACGTAAGCCCGCTCTACCGCCTGGCTCTGTTCGTTGCTCAGGTGTTCGTCCTGGATCAAAAGGTCAAGCTTTGAACGGATGATCGCGATAGGCGTTTGTATTTCATGCGAAGCATTTTCACTAAATGTTTTCAGCGAAAGATAATCGAGCTGCGCCTGCCTGGTGATCCTTTCCAGGGTTTGATTCATGAAGCCGAATTCTTCTATTCCGCTCGCTGGCAGCCGAAGCGGCTGATCCCCGCTGATCTTAAATTGCTTCACCGCTGAAAGTGATTGGTAAAAAGGCTTCCATATTCGTCCAAGCACCACACGGTTGATGATAAACGAAACAAGAAGAATAGCTAGAATAGTGGTGAACGTGATGAGCAGCACCGACCTGATAATGTCATCAGTTTCTTCGAGCGACTTGGATACGGTAACCTTGTACGACTTCCCTGCGGCATCAACACCGAAAAAGAGTTGTCTGTATTCTTCTTTTTCTTTTTCATGCCCGCTGCCCGTCCTGGTAGTTGAGAAATACCGTTTGGTAAAGGAAGAAACAACCTGCTCATAATTGATCAGCTGGTCCCTCACCGACATATTTTCGGGGATCCTATCGTGCTGCCGCACGTAGGCGAGTATTTCATGCTCCTCGATCCGCAGGTCTTCATCAATCTGCCTGATGAGCACGAAGTGCAGGGTAAAAAAGTAAGCGGCACTCGCAATGAGAAAAATGATGATGGTGGTCAATACTGTAATGCGGCTGTATCGCGTAAATAATTTCATCAGGAAGAAAATTTATAGCCCATTCCATACACAGATTTGATATAATCGCCCGCCCCTGCCTGCAACAATTTTTTTCTGAGATTTTTAATATGGGTATAAATGAAATCATAGTTGTCGGCTATATCCATGTTGTCACCCCATAAATGTATGGCGATCGCCTGCTTTGGAACTACTCTGTTCCTGTTGCTGAGAAAATAAAGAAGCAACTCATACTCTTTTCGTGTAAGCTCAACCGGTGAATTGTTGATCCTCAATTGCTTTTCATTGAGGTCGAGCTCCATCACATCATGGCGGATGATATTCTGTCCGTCAAAACTTTTTCGCCGGATGATGGCAGCAATGCGGGCAGCGAGTTCCGGCAAATGAAAAGGTTTGGTGAGATAGTCATCTGCGCCCGAGTTGAGACCCACCACCTTGTCGTCGATAGAATTTTTAGCTGAAATGATCAGAACGCCTTCCACTTTTCCGGCTTTTTTTATTTCTTTAAGCAGGTCGAGGCCGTTGCCGCCCGGAAGAGTGATGTCCAGCACGATGCAGGCATAATCATAGAGCGAGATTTTTTCTATTGCGGAAGCAAAAGTGAAGGCCTGCTCGCATATGAATTGTTCATTCGCCAGGTAGGTACAGATACTTTGCGACAAATCTTCCTCATCTTCTATGATCAGTATTTTCATGTTTACAATATTAAGACAAGCGTTCCGGCAATGATCAGGAGCGCCCCAGGGAAGTTTTCCAGGTGAGCGCTTCGCCCGGAAACAATACGGAAAGGATGATAGCCAGCGCAACGCTCAACTTGTCAACCGGCGCCACTTGCGAAACCTTTCCTAATTGAAGCGCCTTGAAATAAAAGATCCAGCCCCGTTGCCAATCATGAAAGCGCCGGAAACAGCAGATTTTGTCTGGAAGGCGTTGCTATCGTGGCCGTGCCCCCGCTGCAAAAGCGATAGCCCAAGCCATAACAAGAATTCCCCCGTCCCCGATAACCGTCGCAAGATCCGTATCAACAGCCTTGATGCCAACCTTTGCGAAAACGGCCGTCAGTGCTGCAAAGAAAGCTGAGAGTAAGGCATATATCCACCACACGATATCAATTGCTGATGAGATTCAAAATTGATAAATTATTTTGTGAAAAAGCCGGAGTTAGCAAACGACTGGCATAATGATTACAGTACACATTCTCTTTTAACGAATAAATGACGAATGATGAAAAGCATGTTGTGTGTTTTGATGGGATTTATTTTTTATTCCGCTCGGGGTCAGGAACAATTTCAATTAGAGAGACCGCTTGCCAAAGAACTGAAGGAGATCTCAGGTACAGTAAAAGATGGCGATGTGCTCTGGGCTATCACCGATGCGCGCGGTAGTATTTATAAGCTCGATCTCAAGGGTAATGTGATACAGGAGCTCAAGCTTGAGAATGTTCGCCTTACTGACGTAGAAGCTGTGGCTGCTGACAGCAAATATTTGTACGTAGGAGACATAGGCGATAATAAGGGAATAAGGAACGACCGAGTGGTCGTGCGGATTCTCAAATCTTCTATTGATCGGTCAGCGACAAGCATCGGTGGTGAGCAGATCCGCTTTAGTTTTCCCGATGCAGCATCAGCAAGTAACCAGAAAGCTAATAATCTCGACTGCGAGGCTATGATCAGCTATGGAGACTCATTGTATTTGTTTACCAAGAGGGATGACATGAGAACAGGGGTCTATGCACTTTCGAAAACGCCGGGAACACATGTAGCCAGGCACAAGGGCGAGTTCAAGACAAAGGGGCTCATTACCGATGCATCCGTAAACCTGCGGGGAAATGAAATCAGTCTTGTAGGTTACGACAACGGGCACAGAAGACCCTTTGTGTGGGTACTGAGCGATTTTACCGGCGACAATTTCTTTTCGGGAAAGCAGGAGCGTTTTGAGCTTACGCATAAAAAGAATCTCGACTGGCAGGTGGAAGGCATTAGCTACAGAGATGAAGCGAGTTATTTCATCTCGTGCGAAAAAACAAGAGATGTGCCGAATACGCTTTACGTGATTCAAAAGGCAGGTCTGCTGAATGAAGGCAAAGCAGATTAGGAAAGCTTGCGGTTCAGTTTCTTTAGCATCCACAGGGAAATGCCCAGCCATACAATGCAAAGGCAAAGGCCTGCAATGACATCAGAAGCAAAATGGACGTGGAGATAAATCCTGCTAAATGCTATTGCCGAAGCAATGAAGGCGAAAACAATCGTAAGCACCCAGCGAAGCACGGGATTCATTTCATGATTCCAGAGAATATAGACCAGCAGACCAAAAAAAGTAAAAGAAGAAAAGGAATGACCGCTGGGAAAGCTGAATCCATTTACATTTTTGACCAAAGGATCAAGCGGCCTGTGCCGGTGAAAGATCGCTTTAAGCGAAAACAGGATGATCGTGCTGGTTATACCGACCGATGCTACATCGAGGGACAGCCTTGTGTTCTTCCTGAAGAGGAGGAAATAAAGGATAAGAAGAATATACGCGGGCAACAGGAAATAGGAAGAGCCGAAAAAAGTAATGAAGACCATAACGGAAGTCATCGCCGGGCTGGTGATGGCGGCCAACCGCTGGAAGACCAGCCGGTCAAACCCGGTTTCGTTTTCAAATACTATTTCATTTGCTATAACGCTGAAAACAAGAAGCGCGAGCAGGAAAATGCCGGCTACCACGAGGAATCGCAGCGATATTCCTTTTGCCTTTTTGGCAACGGTTTGAATCTGTTCCATTA
>DATMHB010000359.1:0-3894 GCA_035555175.1 Flavisolibacter sp.
GACGGTAAGGCTGCAGAGGGAAGGTCAAAATTTGAGTCGGCTATTGCTGCAAGCAAAGGAAAGAAGGGTAACGATCCTGTTGTCCTGAATGCAGTAGGAAGGGCCAATGTAGAGTCGTATTCCGAATCCAACAGGCTCGGCGATCTCGACTATGCCATTGCCAAATTGAACGAGGCAGCCCAGCTGGCTCCGAACAATGCCGATATTTTTCTGAATCTTGGTAATGCTTACCGCAAAAAGAGGGATTCCGGCAGCGGTGGCCTCGCCATCACCAATTACACAAAGGCAAAACAGTTGAATCCAACTTTTGCCGTAGCCGCTTATCGTGCAGCCATGCTGTATAAGACACAGGTTAACTACCGGCAGCTTGATAACTGGGGCGTCGTATTGGATAACCTGAATGCCGCCATACAAGCCGATCCGAGGTTCGCGCCTGCATACGAAGAGCTCTACTATTACTATCTCTACAAAAGGGATTATCCTACGGCTGAATCATATTCCGCCAAGTACATCAGCAGCTCCGATCCCAGCGTGGAGAATGATTACCTGAAGGCTCAGACGATATTCGTTCAGAACAAATTCGCCGAAGCCATCAATATAGGAAAGAACATCATTTCACAAACGAACAATAATCCGAAACCACGGGTTTACCGCCTCCTCGCCTATAGCTATATGGGCATCAAGGATACGGCCACTGCCTGCGATTATGCAAGCCAGTTCCTTTCGAAGGCAAATGATGAGGATGTAATCGGACAAGACTACATCCTGCATGCGCAATCATGCGGTAAGAACAATCCGGACGTTGTGCGTACCGACATCATGAAAGCCGTGCAGATGGATAGCGTTCCCTCAAGGCAGATCGAATTACTGAACAACGCCATTGAAGATGCAAGAAAAAGCGGTCAGCGTTTGCTGGAAGGTGAGCTTGGCCTGATCCGTTACCAGATACTTGGCGAAAGAGCGCAACCCGCCTCGCTTGTGAATATCGGAACCGCATTTTATTATGCAAGCCAGTTCCCTAAGGCAGACAGTCTTTTCCAGGCTTACACAAAAGCATTCCCCGACAGTATCTATGGTTATCTGTGGAGCTCAAAAACACTGATCCAGCAAGATACTGCTATGACCCAGGGTTTGGCAGTGCCGGCCTATGAGCAAATGCTGAAAATTGCGGAAACCGATAAGACCAGGGACCTTTATAAGAGCTATGGTACGCAGGCTGCAGGCTATCTTGCCGTGTACTACAACAATGTTAAGGGCGACCGCGCTACCGCACAGACTTACGTGGACAGGGGTCTTGCTTTTGATCCCGCCAATGCCACCCTCAATAACATCAACAATGCATTGAAGCGGGCACCGGCAGTGAAGAGCAATTCGTCTTCTAATGCGGCAAAGGATACAAAAACAAAATCCAGTCCTACCAAGACCAAGGTCAAAGGAAAAGGATAAGGAATCTTTCTATATTGAAAAAAGCCTTCCACCGCCGGAAGGCTTTTTTATTGATTGGATACCAGAAATATTAACGGTAACATTGCCGATCATGGCTTATTTTTGCGTGCCCATTTGAAAAACTATGTTTCATCTTCTTCAAACAGATTTTTCCAGAGCGGTAACTGATGTCAACAGTGCGGGAAGCTATTTTCCTGTCGGGCTTCAGATCGTATTTGCCGTAGGCCTCATCGGATTCCTCATGTTTGTGACCCATCTGTTGGGACCCAAAAGGAAAACCACCGATAAGCTCCAGAATTTTACAAGCGGTATTGAAACACATGGTGATGCCCGCCAGCCCGTAGCGATCAAGTATTTTCTTGTTGCCATCCTCTTCGTTTTGTTTGATGTGGAGGTGATCTTTTTTTATCCTTACGCCGTTAACTTTAAAGGATTGGGTTGGAGCGGTTTTTGGGCTGTTCTAATGTTCGTCGCTTTCTTTTTATGTGGATTTATCTACATCATTAAAAAAGGCGCACTCAATTGGGAAGAGTAGGCTTCGATGGACCCAGGGATCTGGAATAGTGCGGAAGCCAATTATTCATTTTTAAAATTGTTTTTATGGCTCGTCCGGTTTCATTCAACATAAAAGAAAAAGGCCTTGAGAAAGATATTAGCCTCGCTGATATGCCCGAAGGTCATCAGGGAGAAGGATTTTTTGCGACGAACCTGAGCAAGGTTGTGGGGTTGGCAAGACAGAACTCTATCTGGCCCCTGCCATTTGCCACTTCCTGCTGCGGTATCGAATTCATGGCTACAATGGCTTCGCACTACGACCTTGCGCGGTTTGGTTCGGAGCGTCTTGGGTTTTCGCCCCGTCAGTGCGACCTGTTGATGGTAATGGGCACCATCGCAAAAAAAATGGCGCCCGTGGTAAAGCAGGTATACCTGCAGATGGCAGAGCCTCGCTGGGTTATGGCCGTTGGCGCCTGTGCCTGCAGCGGTGGCATCTTCGATAGTTACAGTGTGTTGCAGGGCATCGACCAGGTGGTGCCGGTGGACGTATATGTGCCGGGATGTCCTCCAAGACCTGAAGCCATTCTTGATGGGGTGATGAAAGTACAGGAGCTGGTAGGAAAGGAAAGCATCCGCAGAAGGAACAGCGAGCACTATAAAAATCTTTTAAACAGTTACGGAATTCAATAAGGTTTGTGCGCTCTTGCGCATGACCGTTTATTTTATGGCTTTGACCAACGACTCGATTAAACAAAGATTGATAGAACAGTTTGGTGATCAGGTGACCAATTTCGAAGAACCTTTCGATATGCTCACTTTTGAAGCACCAAAAGAGCTGAACCTGAAAGTGCTGAACTTTCTTTATGATGATAAGGAAATGAGTTTCCGTTTTCTTACCGATCTAACGGCCGTTCACTACCCTGCCTATCGCGGGCGTGAGCTCGCCGTAGTTTATCATCTCCACAACATGGTGGAGAATGTACGCATTCGCTTCAAGGTTTTTACCGACATCCGTAAACCCGATGTATACACGGCCACAGGTCTGTTCTCGGCTGCCAACTGGCAGGAGAGAGAGGCTTATGATTTCTACGGAGTGAATTTCGTTGGACATCCCAACCTGAAGCGGATACAAAATGTAGAAGAAATGGATTATTTCCCCCAGCGGAAAGAATATCCTCTTGAGGACCAGACACGGATAGATAAGGATGATGAAATGTTCGGAAGAGGCGGCAGCATTGATTTCGGAAATCAGCAGTCGGCGGATCACCATCATACGATACCGGGTTCGGAAAAACAATTTTAAATTTTAAATGCTAAATTTTAATCGAGGATCCCGATAGCGGTCCGTATGAAACAAACCGGCAGTCTTTTATACGATCGGCAGTGATAAAACGGAATTTGATTTAGCATCGTTATACAAAATAAAAATAGTGTCCACCGCAGAAAAACATATTATACTTCCGGAAGGAAGTATCGAAACGCAAACCACGAAAATTAACCTGGGTCCGACGCACCCGGCCACGCACGGAGTATTCCAGAACATCCTTGAGCTGGACGGAGAGAAGATCGTTTCGGCGGAACAAACCATCGGATACATCCACAGGGCTTTTGAAAAGATCGCCGAACGGCGTCCTCTTTATCAGATCACACCCCTCACCGACAGGTTGAATTATTGCTCTGCGCCCATTAACAACATGGGTTGGCACATGACCTGCGAAAAACTGCTGGGCATTCAAACGCCGAAGCGGGTAGACTACCTGCGCGTTATCATCATGGAACTTGCGCGCCTGGCAGACCACATCATTTGTAATTCGGTGATCGGTGTCGATACCGGCGCCTTCACGGGGTTTTTGTACGTAATGCAATACCGCGAGCTGATCTACGAGATCTGGGAAGAAGTCTGCGGCTCGAGGCTTACGACCAACATCGGCAGGATCGGCGGGTTCGAAAGGG
>DATMHB010000360.1:0-4571 GCA_035555175.1 Flavisolibacter sp.
TAACAGGATAAAAAAAATTCCGGCCAGCAGCCCGCTGTCCGGAATTTGTCATTTAAAGAGGTATCCATATTGACAAAAGGTAATCGACCGGGCCGGTATCGTAAAAGCATGTGTATGCAAGAACGTAACCTCTTACAATAATTTCCGACTGGCTAAGCAGGTCAGTGGCCGCATTTGCCCGCGACATTCCCGTATAACGGAACGGCCATTCACAGCGCTTCCGCTCCGCGGCGGTGCAAACAGCCCTGGCCAAGCAGCCACTCGTTAGAAACCATATTGTATCACCAGCTTCGGATGCTTTGTGGCATCTGCATGCCAGCTGGAAGCGAATTGCCTGGAGTTATAATAAGTTTCATTGACAAGCCTTATGATCCATCCATAGTTGTTGGTCTGCACCATAGATCTTACCTGGTCGGTTACGTCAACGTCTATAAGATCGAGTGACGATAGATTCGTGTGCGGAATCAGGATCTGTCCGACAGGGTCGGTTGACGGAAGTGTTGTGAATTTTACCGTCGTATTCCAGTCGGAAGTAACTCTCTGGATCAGCATTGAATTATCCGTTCCATAATTTGCATTGATCAGGTTCCCATTCACCGGATTGGGAGTGGAATACAAAGAAAGCCTGGCCGAAATGATCTTCGCATTCGCAGGGAGTGCTGAAAGATCCATTTTGAATATGCCTCTTACTGTATGAGGACTGCCACCTGTGGTCCATGCGTCCGCATCGAGCTGTGTGTGATGCGGAAAGCTATTATCGCCTGTGGACTGGATGTAAGAAATGAGCACTTCATTGGGGTTGTTGTTTGGCTGAAGCGTGAGGGTGTATACTGGGGTGGGTGCACTAACGGTGATGGTCACTGTTTTTACGCCGGTTTTGCCGTCCTTTTCGGTTGCCATCAGCTGAAACACATAAATGCCTGAGGCGAGGTTTCTTACGCCGGTCAGTTTTGATCCCGGGTTTGTTATAATGGAAGCACTAGGCCCAGACACCTGAGTCCATGAATATCCTACCACGATGCCGTCATCATCGGTGGCGCTGGCATTGAGCTTGATTCTATCTGAAGCGCTGGCAAGATTGTAAGTGCTATCTCTGCCTGCATTTACGATTGGAAGAGTTTGTCCTCTTGGTGGTGCGGTAATGGTAATGGTAACCGCCTTTACGCCTGTATTGCCATCGTCATCGGTGGCCAATAGTTGAAACACATATGTTCCTGTAACAAGATGGAAGACCCAGGTTTGCTTTGAGCCGGAGTTAGCGATCGTTGCCGTGTTAGGACCGGATATCTGATTCCATGAATAGGCTACAATGCTACCGTCTGCATCCGTAGCAGATCCGTTTAACTGAATGCTATCCGTACTTTTTGTAAGATGGATTGAAGTATCCCTGCCCGCATTTACCACGGGGATGGATTGTTCTATAGGATCTTTTGTACAGGAACTGAATACGCCCTGGACAAGCAGGAAGCCCATGATCAGGGCGATGGCCGGAAGGCCGCAAAATCTTTTCATAAGTCGTTCAAAATAGGAAATTTTTATATCGGAAACGAAGGGCTATTATTTTTTTGCGCAGGCGGGGGAGAGAGATCGTTGCATGGCAAGATAGTACAGATGAAATAGCTTAAGAATTGAACGATAAATTCTCCGTTGAGCACTTGCGGCCGCGACCGTTTCAGTCGCAAAAATTAGCGTTGTCCGGATCTTTTGCAGTTACCCCAATAGCCGCGCGCAGATCCGATGGCCACCTGAGCCGATTAACTGCTGGGCATTGATAATGCAGACGAAGCGTTGGACCCGGTTTGAGGCTTGAATGTCTCTAAGCAAGCATGTTTGGAGAGCGAAATTGAGGAAAGAAGTTAAATTCAATGATGAGCTGCAAGTGGAAGGGAATATTCATTCATGGCACCTATGCAACATTCAATTCATCTTCTACCAGTTATTCATTTCACTCTCAATGATCCGCTCGAGGTCTTCGGGCTTATGGTGTTCCCACTCCGGATCATACGACACGAAGCACGACAACCACAACACTCTTGAGAAACGCATCAGCCAGGGCTGAAGTAAAAGCAGCATCACTGAATTGGAAACGATCCAGTACAGGAAACACCTGTCACTAAATGAAAATCCGATCGTCAGCAACCAAAGGAAGAAGCTTACTACCGTGATCAGCAGCGCAATGAGATAGCTCACATAACCGGTACCATAATAAAACCCAACTTCAATATCGGTAGGCTGCTTACACACGGGGCATTGCGCATACATATCCATATTGCGTTTGAACCGGAAGGTCTGCGGATACCTGAACAGCTTACCCTCCCTGCACCGCGGGCATCTGCAACTAAAAACCGTTGCCATATAGCCGCGGTGAGGTCTTTCGTTTTTCATGCGCAGTTTATAAATAATCGAGCACTTTTTCCATCTGCATGCTCCTTGATCCCTTGATCAGCAGGTAGGCGTTCTCGGTGCCTTCTTTTTTCAGCGCTGCACCTGCGTCAATGGGGGAGTTAAATTTTTTATACGGATGATCCGTCCTCAGAAAATCGCCTCCGACCAATAGTACATCCTTCCATTGATACTTTCCTATTTCCTTTATAATATTCTGATGTTCCTGCACGCTTTCGTTGCCCAGCTCAGCCATGGCGCCCAGCGTCAGGATCTTATTGTCTCCCTCTGCTCTTGCAAAATTTTCAATAGCGGCCTTCATGCTACTGGGGTTTGCGTTGTATGCATCGAGGATGATCTTGTTGCTTCCTTTTTGCAGAAACTGCGAACGGCTATTGGTAGGAGCGTAAGCCTCGATAGCGCCTCTGATCTTTTGATCTTCAACCCCAAAATATTTCCCCGCTGCAACGGCGGCCAACACATTGGGCAGATTATAATCACCCACAAGTGAGGTGCTGATAGTCCCTTCAAACCCCTTTGTAAAATTCACCAGCAGGTAACGTTCTGCCTTCGCCACCTGGCCGGTAATATCGGCATTGGCCGTACCATAGGTGAAGACGGTTTGAATACCCTTCGACATTTGCCTGAGATATTCATAATCCCACATCACCAATGCGGTTCCACCATTTGCTCTCAAATGGTCAAAGAGCTCGCCCTTTCCCTTGCGTACGCCTTCTTCGCCACCAAAGCCTTCGAGGTGTGCTTTACCGCAATTAGTAATGAGGCCGTGCGTGGGAAGCGCAATGGAACAATAGAATTCGATTTCTTTCTGATGATTGGCTCCCATTTCAATAACAGCCATTTGAGCGTCTTTGCGGATCTTAAGCAGCGTCAATGGAACGCCGATATGATTATTCAGATTTCCTTCTGTTGTATAAGTGCTGAAGGAGGTTGCCAGCACTGCGTGTATCAATTCCTTTGTTGTTGTTTTGCCATTGCTGCCTGTGATCGCCAGAAAAGGAATCCTGAATTGCTGCCTATGATGCCTCGCCAGCTGCTGAAGGCTGGTAAGCACGTCTTCGACAAGGATGGTTTTGCCCGCGACCGCAAATGCCGGTTCATCAATGATGGCATAAGCAGCACCGGCCTGGATAGCCTTGGATGCAAATTCATTTCCGTTGAAGCTTGGACCTTTAAGGGCAAAGAACAAATCGCCGGCCTTGAGCTTGCGGGTGTCCGTCTGAACCGAGGGATATTGAATATAGATGTGGTACAGTTCTTCAATATTCATGCGGCAAATTTAGAAAATGATAAATGGTAATCCACATTAAACGTAAAGCGGGCGAAGAACGTAAAGCGGCAACACAAAGAAAATGCTAAGTTCAAAACCACCTCCAGGCGCAACCTTCACTTTGGCTGTTCGCACTTCGTTCTCTTTCTCCGCACGGCGGCGGCTGCATGCGAATATTTCTTCGGCAAAAAAAAGCCCCGACGCATGTGCCGGGGCTATGAAAAGTTTTCAGGGATTATCGTTTTTGCTTCTTCGTTTTGAAGAATTGACCTGTCTTGCGTTTGTTTCCTTCAGGGCTGCCCATACGGTCCATAGCGCAACGGAAACCGATGGTGCTGCTCGCCTGATCTTCTTCAAGGAAGCGGCGTGTACCAGGGCTCAGCCAATACGCCCTGTCATTCCAGCTACCACCTTTATATACTCTTGATTTATCACTGATCAGTGTAGTTTTGCCATAGCCATAAGAAGCTTCCGATTGCTCATCGCCATCAAGATAATTGATCACATTACCCCTTTGGTAATTGCGGCGCTTTGAACTTTCAGAATCCGAAACAGCAACCATCTTAACGCGGCCAACGCTGTCGATCTCTGCCTCACCGCTGCTGTTCTTGTACAACTTCATATACTTGTTACAACGCACCGGAGCTACATCGTCATTGTTAGTGGCTACATCGAGACCTGTTAAAGGACGGTAAACGTCGAATACCCACTCGCTCACGTTACCTGCCATGTTATAGATGCCGAATCCGTTCGGATAGAAAGACTTTACTTCAGCAGTGTAGATCGCACGGTCGTTCAAACCTCCGGCAACACCGGCGTTGTCGCCCGAACCTCTTTTAAAGTTCGCGAGGAACTGACCCTGCCAGCTGCCATGCTTGTCTTCGCGAAGACCACTGTA
>DATMHB010000361.1:0-6043 GCA_035555175.1 Flavisolibacter sp.
GTGAAACAAATTACAAGCAGCAAGCTTCCGAGCACCGCCATCATTGTCCTGCCATTTTTCGGAATAGAGAATTTCTTTTTTTCTTTCTTCTTGTGCAGCCAGTCGGCATACTCCTGCTTCAGGTCCTCCAGTGAACGGGCGTATTTGGTTTGTACATCATCCTGTTGCGCCTGTGCTTTTTCATTATACGCCTGTACGCGCATATAGATCTCGGCCGCTTTTCGTTCGAGCTTTTCAGCGGTCAGTTCTTCTTCTCCGCCCGGAGCGGCTCCTTCATTAATTACGGGTTGGGGAATTGATGGTGCTGCCTGATGGATGATGGGACGCGTGTTTTGAGACGCCGGGTGAACCTGCCTCGCCGCAGCAGGCATTTCTTTTTGTCCCTCGCCATTTTCAAGATAGGGTTTCAGACTTTCAATTTCTGAGGGATAACGCCATCCTGCACTTCGACCTTCCACCCATATCAGGTCAAAAGGCTTCAGGGAGAGCTGCAACAGCTCTTCAAGGGTAAGAGGGCCCTTTTCTTTATTGTCGCGCAGGATTCGGTAGACTTGATGCATAGGTTGCTTCCAATCACTATGCAAAATCCAATCCATATTTTGTGAAGGAAATAAAAAGGAGACGCATCTGTGTAAAAATGCCTGGATTGTGTATAATGCTTTATCAACAGAGCCGGGATGATCACGCTTTATGATCGGTTTCCCTAACCAGTAACCGTTCTTCGATGACCTGCTGTAGAACATTTTTGGGCAATGCACCTTTCTGGACCATTAACTTTCCATCTAAAGGGATAAACAACAGGGTAGGAATGCTTTGAATGCCAAACAGGGATGACAATTCAATTTCCTTATCGGTATCTATCTTATAGATGACGAGCCGGTCAGAATATTCTATCGACAATTCTTCCAGCACCGGGGCAATGGCTTTGCAGGGTCCACACCAATCGGCATAAAAATCAATAATAGCCGGCAGCGTTCCTTTAAACTTCCATTGTTCTTCTTTTTCGTAATCAAAGATCCTGTCTTTGAAATCCTGTGCGGTTAAATGTATGGTTCCCATCCTCGTACAAAGACAAAGAAAGTGCCATCTATTGCAGAGCAGGGGTGGGGCTCCGCTTCTACATGGTCTTAACCATTTTATAATGGCTGTTTACGCATTGAACCTCGGAGATTTACGAACCGATTTTAAGCTGTTTACGATTGCTTTTGTCGTTGCCCGTGATTACTTTAGTGAACGAAAACTGATCCGTTAACCCTAAATGAAAAGCCATGCCTCGTCAAAATTTTCTCTCCAGAGAATCCTTCGTGGATGCTACAGAAAAACAAGCTAAAGACAGCCTGTTATCCATTCCGGCATTTGCACCGAACATTAGACTGGTTGCAGAGAACAAAATGATCGAAACGATCCGGTTCTCATATGAGCTGCCCGTCAAAAAAACGCTCTATTTCATTGATGTTACTGTGATGCCGTTGAATGAACAGTACATCAGGATCAGTTTACATGGCAGGCATGCTAATGGCCACGCCTTCCATAACGACTCAGACATGGCGATCGCCCTCCACGATTTTGAATCAGCCATCCAGGCAGCATTAAAAGATGATGTTTCACTTTACAAGCCCTATGAGCCTAAGGTGAGCAGCTCTAAGAAATTAGTTCAGTTTACGGCTACTGTTGCCGCCTCGGTTGGGGTTTTCTTCCTCCGGAAAAAGCTTTCTTGATTCGATCTATGCAGAACATCAATACCCCGGCGGAATGCCGGGGTTTTTTTTATTGCGTTGGGTTTGAACCAAACGCCGTTGGCCAAAGGGTTAACTTAGTAGTATGACGACGAATGGGAGAACAGCCATCATTCTGGGCGCGACGGGTCTTGTTGGTTCTCATCTGGTGAATTTGTTGCTGCAGGATGAAAGATTTGAAAAAATAAAGCTTTTTACGCGCAGGTCTGCCGGCATCAGCCATAAAAAACTTGACGGATCGGTGATTGATTTTGACAGGCCGGCAGAATGGAGGAGCGCGGTACAGGGAGATGTTTTATTTTCTGCCCTTGGCACCACGCTGGCCCAGGCCGGAAGCAAAGAGGCTCAATTTAAAATTGATTATAGCTATCAGTTTGAATTCGCTGCCGCTGCGGCGGAAAACGGCGTCCCCGTTTATGTGCTGGTGTCATCCGCCATGGCAAGTCCGCAATCGCGGATATTCTACACGAGGATGAAAGGAGAGCTCGAGCGCGACATAAAAAAGCTGCCGTTCCGTTATATCCGCATTCTTCAACCCGGCATGCTTAGCGGAAAAAGGCAGAAGGAAAGAAGGGGTGAAAGGATTGGGCTAAGGGTCATCCATTGGCTTAACCATATCGGAATTGCTAAAAAGCAAAGACCGATCGACGCAGGTATTGTGGCCAGGGCCATGATCAATGCCGCATTCGCCCCGGGTGCCACCGTGGAAACTTATACCCTGCTCGATGTATTTCATTTAGCAGGCGTGGAAGCATAAGCGCATTCAAAAATCTTCATCAGCTACAGGGCAGCATTAAAGACTGCATGCTTTTTGTTTTTACACTTCTATAAAAAGGAGGTGATATGACAACGATGAAAAACATGGTGCTTGCAGGCCTGGCGTCGGTACTGGTTTGGGGTTGCTCAAATCCCGTGTATGTACAATCCGATGAGTCCGTGAACCTCGCTAAGTACAAGACCTATATGTGGGTTCAAACCCGGTCCAACCAGGATGATAACAGGAATGTTACTGCATTTGCGGACCAGAACGTGCGTAGTGCCGTGAATGCGCAGTTGGCGAAGGAGGGATGGACGGAAGTTAACCAGAATCCCGATGCACTCGTCAGCTATGATATTTTGGTCGAGCGGTCGAATCAGCAACAGTCTGATCCCGTTTATTCACAACCGTTTTCTAGGATCTATTACAATCCTTACACCCGCCGCTGGGGAACGCTGTATTACCCTTCGCAGTTCATGGGTTATGACACTTATACAGTGCCTGTTCATGAGGCAACGCTTACGATAACGATGATGGATCCGAACACCGACAAATCGCTCTGGCAGGCATGGACAACAGAAACCATGCACGACAGGAAATTCACCACCGATGAGATCAATAAAGGTGTAAGAAAGATCTTTAAGAAATTTAATCCCGGCAGGTAAGGATATTCATAAAGGGATTTCAGCATGGCATAGCTAACTGCCCTGTCTTGACTGCTCGACAGCGCGGCAGAAGATCGGGGGGTGGCTTGTTTTTGTTACATGTAACTAAATGTGCATGCGAAGAGGCTATCTTGAAATGATTGCGAAATTAATGACAGGATCCGGACAGGGAATAAATGCATAGCCTGCCAGAGGCGCGATCATGCCTTTTTCCTGCGAATAATAATTCGGTACGCGTTTTCCGAGGTAAATATTTCGCTCCCCATAAAGTACTCCATTTTTTTCTTTCGGTTTCAGGATACCGCTGCCACCGCGGCCTTCCTGTTTGCGCCTTTCTTCCTGGGTTAACAAGGGGTCGTCATCAAAAAGGTATTCATCGATCCAGTATTCATTCTTTCCGGGCTCCTTGATCACAGGATGAATATGGGCAGGAACGCGGGTGCCAGGGTATGGGGCGGGTTTCAGCGTATAAAATTTGTATTGTCCCCTTTCATTTGTTTTTACCCAGCCTTTGATATAACCGTTGTGGCCCGCGTAGCCTTCTTCATTGTATTTGTTGGTATAGTGACCTGTTTGATCCGTATGATAAACATAAAGGACTACCCCGGGAGCGGGCGTGATGCCATCTGACTTAAATACCGTTCCTGAAATCACCAGCCTGATGCCTTTTTCATTGAAGTCGGGGAGGGTATCGATCCAGTTGAGCCGTTCAAAAGGGATCGGACTTTGGTAGATCACTTCACAACCTTCACATCCGCTTCCAACTCTTTTTTGCGCCTTCTGACCCTGTGAATTGCTTTGGGTGCAGCTGAATAGTGTGGTTCCAAGCAGGGCGATGAGAAAATAATTTTTCATGACTGCAGGTTTTCAACAAAATTGAGGCGGGGAAGGTCCTGCTGCAAATGATTTACACGATGTGGATCGATTTCTTGATGAAAGCATGCTCGCCATTTGTCAAGCGGGGCATGCAATTGGTGTAAGTATAAATAAGGAGGGGAATTCGTAGATTTATTTTGCGCCATGAACCTTCGCTCCACGATAGTCAGGTATAAGCTTCACCATCTTCTGATCTGGTGCATCGTCGCTCTGGTATGGTATTACCTACGGTTTCAGGATTATTCAACATCCGAAAAGGCCATTAAGGTCACCATTATCAAAACGGTGGATCTCGCGATCATGATCTACCTGGCAAATTATGTTTTGATACCCTTTCTGCTTTATAAAAAACGGTATGTCACTTTCGTTTTCTGCTTTATTGCCATGATTCTGGTGAGTAGTGGCTATAAAATGTACCTGATCGGAAAGATCACAAACAACCCCGCTCTTTTGAACTGGACTGGCAATTTGAAAGGAAGGATCTATGATAATGTGATTCCGCATTTTTTTCTTGTCATCGCCGGTGTTGCATGTAAACTGCTGCTGGATTATACGCGCGTTCAAAAAAGGCTTGCTGAAGTAGCCAGGGAAAAAGCGGAGGCAGAGTTGAATTTTCTTAAATCGCAAATCAATCCGCACTTTCTGTTTAATTCCCTCAACGCGGTTTATTTTCTTATCGACAAAAATAATACGGAAGCAAGGCAGGCGCTGCACAAGTTCTCTGATATGTTGAGGTACCAGCTATATGAAGTAAGGGATGAAAAGATCCCCATTGAAAAGGAGCTTGGATACCTGCAGGATTATATTGCTCTTCAGCAGCTCAGGAGCGATAATTGTTCGGTGCATATCGATGTTGATGAGAATATGAAAAGCTTTTCTATCGAGCCGCTGCTGCTTATTCCTTTTGTTGAGAACTCTTTCAAACACCTTTCGCACTTCAGCGGAAAAAAGAACGAGATCAATATCGGGCTTTCACGAAAGAATGGTGAAATGAACTTCATGGTGCGCAACACTACGGAGGGAAGACATCGCACACCTTCCACCGAAGGCGGCATCGGGCTGAATAACGTGAAGCGGAGGCTGGAACTATTGTATCCGATGAAACACCAGCTCAGGATCAGCGAAGAAGGTGGATGGTTTGATATTGACCTCACAATTAAAATCGATCACTGATGTCACCCCTTCATTGTATCATCATCGATGATGAGCCCCTGGCACGAAAGGGGCTTAGAGAATATATCGGCGATATCGACTTTCTGCAACTGGAAGGTGAGTTCGACACGCCCCTGAAAGCAATGGGCTTGCTTGCTGATGGAAATATTCAACTGGTGTTTCTCGATATCCAGATGCCTAAGATCACCGGCCTTGAATTCTTTAAAAGCCTTTCACAGGCGCCCCCGGTAATCTTTACTACAGCGTATCCGCAGTATGCTATTGAGGGCTTCGACCTGAATGCGATCGATTACCTTGTAAAGCCAATCGCGTTTGAACGGTTTTTTAAAGCCGCACTCAAGGCGAAAGAGTATTACGAAGTAAGACAGAAGAATCTTGGCGAAGCACGCCCGGACGTGAAAGACGATTATTTCTTTATCAAGTCGGACAATAAGCTGGTCCGGATTTTTTTCAGGGACGTCTTGTATATAGAAGCATTGCAGAATTATGTTTCCGTCCATACCAGGGAAAAAAAATACATTACTTATCTCACTTTCAAAGCCATTGAGGAGTACCTGCCTGCCGACCAGTTCATCAAAACACACAAATCGTACATCGTTGCGGCCGCCAGCATTGACCAGATCGACGGCAATGAGATCTGCATAGGAGCGCACCGGATTCCCATTAGCCGCACCAGTAAAGACGAAGTGATGGATAAGCTCCTCAAAGGCCGTTTCCTTAAAAGGTGACCGACGAAGCGTGAACGGGCGCTGGAAAACTTAAGGCAACGCGGTATGGTGAAATCGATGCCTCTGAAAAATGTTGCGAAAAGGCAAAGCAGTAAATTGCGTCATGAC
>DATMHB010000362.1:0-2344 GCA_035555175.1 Flavisolibacter sp.
TGGAAAGTAACCGCCCCAGATAATGATGACGCCGGGGTGGAGCTGGCGGATCTTTTTCGAGATCGGAATAGCTTGCTTCAGCTGCGGGCCGGGCATGCAGGTGCAGCCGAAATATTTGAACCCACCCTGCAATAAATACGACAGGATCTTTTGTTCGGGGTCGGTGTCCAGGTTGCCGTCGACGATCACATACTCATAAATCCCGTCAATGGAGGCGGCAACGCTGAGGATGGAATTCGGGATCCGTGGCTTATAATTCGCGCTTCGTGGATTAAATAAGAGGACTTTTGGCGGCATCAACTGTTGATTACTAGTGATGTATATACGTTTATCGCAGCAGATAGTTGCCTGCAAGTTCTTTTTTCAGGCGCCATGTTGCATAAACATTATGGATGTGGCAGAGACCGGCGGCCCCCGCCTTTATCAGCCTTTCATGCCTGATCCTGAACAGCAGCAGTTTATGTATGCCGTAATGAAAGGAATTTTCAAGCTCAAGTTCCCTGTAGGCGATCAGATCCTTTGGCAACGGAAGATGAAAATAAACTGAATCGGATGTGTCAAAATCAAAAGCCTGTCGTTCTTTCAGCGGCTGCATATGATTTTTTCCAAGCGCGTACACTTTATTATAAGCCCCTGGCTTTACATCAGAAAGAACGATCTTTTTGGTTTGCTCTACCTGTGTACATGCCTTTCCTCCATGGCGGAGGGAAATTACATAATAGTGTCCGGAAGCCTGTCCATGCAGATCGGTAGGAAAATGATTGTAAAGGCCCTGGGCACCGACCGTGACCAGGCTTATTTTTCTGGGAACGCTGTACGCTATCTGAACCTGTTTATATAAATTGCCTTTCAGGTATACGTTCCCGGGCTTCCGTTGGTACCAGTTGTTATGCAATTGAATGATGAACTGATGAAAGCGCGAAATAAAGCGATGGCCCCCTCTCCTGCCTTCAAAAAGAAAGATTTCGCTTTCGTCCGTATTGAACTGACCGATCTTCCGTAGGGAAAGCGAAGCAACCAAATGTTGACCGGGAACGTATGAACCGGGTGGAAATACTTTATCGGTGAAAGCAAGACTGATCTCCGTGCACCCGGAAGCGATTGCTGTAGAGGAGAAGGCCAAGATCAGGGGGCAATAGCCTATAAATAAATGTTGCCTGGTAATATCTTTAATCACTATTCCCCGATCTACCAGGTAGCCATGGAGCGGGTCCCGGAAAGGTTCAGCGGCCAGACATAAATATTCCTGTCCGTAATGTAGGCCATTGAATTTTTCCAGAATTTTTTTTATAAGCTCCATGTTTAAATCTAAAACAATAATATCGAGCACGAATTGAAAATGCATGCCGGATCCGTTAAAAATATTTCAGAGGACAAGGAACAAACTAAACGTTCTCAAACGTGACCTTCGATGGCAGCTCGGGATGAACCGGGTTGATATCGGACGTGCAAGAGGTTCGCGGATATTGGTCTATCACGGCATATGCCAACGTGATCCATTGCGTTTTAACACCATTTTCCTAACACAAAAAGTTTTCGAAACGCAATTGCGATTCTATAAAAAATATTTCCATATTGTTTCGCTCGATGATTTTTACCAACAACGGTTCAGTCGCGAAAAATTCAATCTCTGCCTCAGTTTCGACGATGGCTTTTTCAACAACTACAAGTACGTACTGCCCCTGCTGGAAACTTATAAGATACCAGCTTGTTTTTTTGTTACGGGGGTACGCGAACTAGGCCATGAAATTCTTTGGAACGATGCGTTGAGCATTGCGGGCAGGTACGGCCCTCCGGAATTTAATTTCATGCGTGAAGTCTTTGTAAAAAACAGGCATGGAAAATATGTGTCGTCGCGCTCAGGGAAAACGCTGAACGATATACTCAGATCAACTGATTTTTCGCCGAAGGCAGCGATGATCGAAGCTTTCGGATCTTTGAGGGAGCTGGCGGAAAAAGATTTTTGGCTACAGATGTCGGCGGAGGAGATCCGCAGCCTTTCAAAAAGCAAATGGGTGACGATCGGAAGTCATAGCCGTTATCACAACGATCTTGCTGAAACTGAGCCGCACCGATTGAAAGAGGACCTCGTGGATTCAAAAACTTTTTTGCAAAATGTGACAGGAAAAGAAATAAAGGCCCTTGCCTTTCCTTATGGCTCCTATTCCAGGGAAACCGTCCGCGTGGCAAAGGAAGCGGGACACACACAACTGCTGGCCACCGATCTTCTTTTCCCCGAGGACGACCGTGACGAAAGCCTGAGAGCGCGCCTTACGGTCAATCCATTCATCTCTTCATTCAAACAGCTGCATGCAACCGTCAAAGGAAATTATGACTGATAATG
>DATMHB010000363.1:0-4681 GCA_035555175.1 Flavisolibacter sp.
GTGCGCATGATTGTAACCGTGACTACGGTCGTGATAATAGGTGGTGAACGCAGCGACGGGTTGATGGCACGAGGCGCAGGGAAAATTGCCATCAATCGAAAGTTGTCCGTCAAAGAACAGCCGTCGTCCCAAAAGAAATCCCTCCTCGGTCAGCGGATTGCTGCCAAACGAATATGTTGGTGCGGGAAAGCCGGGCGGCACAACAAAATTGATCGGCTGCGGCGGAATGGGCGGATTATTTTTTTTACAGCTATCGAGAATAAGAGGTCCGCCAATGATCAGGGCAGCCAGTGCGGATATGATAAGCCAGCGTTTCAAGCGGTAAATTCTGATCCTAAGCTATAAAATAAAGCGAAGGCCGGATGTTAAAAATCGTTGGGCCTGAATTTCTTTCGGCCCTGCTTTACCTCTGAAGAACGCTTTTTTGATTCCAGTCTTTTTTCTTTAACCCTGCGTGAAGGCTTGGTGTTGATCCGCATTTTTTTCTTTTTCAGCGAAGCGGTGATCAGTTCGTTGATCTTGCGGATGGCTTCCTCGCGGTTTTCCAATTGGGTCCTGAAGGTTTGTGCCCTGATGACCAGCTCATCTTCCGAATTGATGCGGTTCGCCAATTTTTGCCGCAGCAGGATCTTCTGCTCAGCCCCCAGCAATTGCGAATTTCCAATATTGAAATAGGCGATAACGGCAGTTTCCACCTTGTTTACATTCTGTCCGCCCTTGCCACCGCTTCTGGTTGTTTGCAGTCTTATTTCAGGTGCTACATCAATCATAGAATTATAATCGCGCTAAATTAGTACAATGGGCTGTTGAATTCACGAACCTGCTGATCTTCATTTTTTGAATGGAATGATTAGTTTTTATTTGCACCATGCGCACGGTCATTCAAAGAGTTTCCAGAGCCAGTGTAGAAGTAGACGGAAAAATCACAGGGGTCATCCGTCAGGGACTGCTGGTCCTAATAGGAATTGAGGATGGCGATACGGAAGAAGATATCGAATGGCTCAGCAGCAAGATCGTTAACCTGCGAATATTTAATGATGAAGAGGGCGTGATGAATTTGTCGTTGACGCAAACGGGAGGAGACCTGTTGCTGGTGAGCCAGTTTACGCTGCATGCGTCGACAAAAAAAGGAAACAGGCCGAGTTATATCAGGGCGAGCAAGCCTGACTTCGCGGTACCGGTGTATGAGAAAATGATCAGAATGCTGGAAGGCTTAATGGGAAAAAAAATTGAAACCGGAATTTTTGGTGCCGATATGAAGGTTGAATTATTGAACGACGGCCCGGTAACAATCTTCATTGATTCGAAGGCGAGGGAATAAATGCAATGACAAGAGCCGGTTATTTTAAAGTTTAATGCTGAATGTTAAATGCAGAAGCGTTTAAGACAATTCACTTTTGTCTGCCACCCCGGATACAGTGTTTGGCCCTTACGGCTCTGCGTTCAAATTTGAAACAAATCACCCGTGAAAGACATAGAAACTATCGCCGATATTGAAAAAATGCTCATGAGCTTTTATGAAAAAGCATTCAGGGACGAAAGGATCGGTATATTCTTTACCGAGGTTGTACCCCTTGATCTTCCCACACATATTCCGCTCATCGCAGCGTTCTGGGAATCGGTGGTATTGAACGGCCGCGGTTACCGGAAGAATGTGATGGAAGTGCACCGCCATATTCATCATTTGAAGCAGATCACAAGGGCCGACCTTGATCGTTGGCTGGAAATTTTTCAGGCTACAGTTGATGAATTCTTTCAGGGAGACAAGGCATCGCTGATGAAACAGCGGGCTGTTTCTATTGCCACGCTGATGGACATTAAGCTCAATCATGAACAGCCCCGAAAATTATGAGTGGATGGAATTCTTTTCGAGGCTGAATTCTGCAGTTAAATTCGTGATATGACAATACAGGAAGCGCAACAGCAGGTGGACAGCTGGATCAGGACCACCGGTGTCCGCTATTTCAGTGAGCTTACCAATATGGCCATTCTTACCGAGGAAGTGGGTGAGGTTGCAAGATTGATGAGCCGGTTATACGGAGAGCAGTCATTCAAGGGTGATGAACAGCATAATGAACTGTCCGATGAACTCGCCGATGTACTCTGGGTACTCATCTGCATCGCCAATCAAACGGGCGTTGACCTCACCGCTGCGATGGAGAAGAATTTCAATAAAAAGCGTTCGAGAGATGGGGAAAGGCACCAGCAAAATGAGAAATTAAAATAGAAAGATCACCTTGGCCACTTTTTTGTACCCCCTTCAAAAAGGGGTTTATGAAGGGTTTCTCATTGAAGTTGGTATGGGCCTCACTGAAAAAAGCATTCGGTGGTTTTTCTGAGGATAAGATCACCAAGCTCAGCGCATCACTCGCTTATTATACGATATTCTCAATGGGGCCGCTGCTCATCGTGATCATTTATCTCTGCAGTGTTTTTCTTGGACGCGAGGCCGTCGAGGGTTCCATCTATTCACACATTCGTGGTTTCATCGGTAGCGATGCGGCTGCGCAGATCCAGGATATCATCAAGAATGCGTCGATCAGCGGAAAGGGCGGCATTGCTGCGGTGATCGGCGTCGTTACTTTATTGATCGGTGCCACAACGGTGTTCGGAGAGATCCAGGACTCGATGAACGGCATCTGGGGTGTAAAGGCAAAGCCGAAAGCCGGTTGGCTGAAATTGGTGAAGGACCGCCTGCTCTCTTTTGGTCTCATTGCTACACTGGGCTTTTTATTGCTGGTATCACTTGGCGTGACCGCTGTGGTGGAAGGTCTCGGCAATAGATTGATGGCTGCCTTCCCCGATGTTACAGTGGTTATTTTTTATTTGATCAATTTGATTCTTACGCTCGCTATTACCACTTTTCTGTTTGCCGTCGTGTTTAAAGTATTGCCGGATGCAAAGATCAAATGGAAGGACATCTGGCCCGGTGCAATTGCCACGTCTATCCTGTTCATGCTCGGCAAATTTGCCATTTCGTTTTACATCAGCAAGAGTAATGTCGGCAGTACGTACGGCGCTGCAGGTTCTCTTGTGATCCTTTTGCTATGGGTGTATTATTCCTCGATCATTCTTTATTTCGGAGCTGAGTTCACAAAAGCGTATGCCATCAAAAGAGGCGCGCATATTGTTCCGAGTGAGTATGCTGTCTGGAATAAGGATTCGGTAGTACCAGGGGCGGAAACGAAGGAAAAGCAGGCTGCGGTGCTTGAGAAAAAATTGGCGCCGAAGCCTCACCACCCGGTTGCTCCTGCGCCGCATCATTCGCTAACAACCACCGAAATGCGACCGCATAAAAGCCAGGCAAAGAAAGCCCCGGGCATGGGTACGGTGCTGCTTGGCCTCGCCATCTATCTTGTGAGCACCGACTCTTCCAAACGCACAGGGTAAAGTTTATCTTGCGGGCTGATTAGCCAGTTGGACATTAACCTTGTTAAGCCGGCTGGCCGTTTTGTAGCAGTTCATAAAATCCCGCATGAAAAGAAAGCTCACGATTAAGTCGCTACTAAATTTACTGAAGCAATCCTTTGCCGGATTCTCGGATGACAAGGTGTTGAAATTGAGCGGAGCGCTTGCGTATTTTACCGTTTTCTCCCTCGGCCCGATGCTCATCGTGATCATCTTTCTTGCCGGCCTTTTTTATGGCAGGGAAGCCATCGAAGGTTCTATATTCGGCCAGATCCGCGGTCTTGTCGGAAATGCTGCAGCGATCCAGATCCAGGACATTATAAAAAATGCTTCACTTAGTAACAAGGGAACACTTGCAGCCATCATCGGCTTCATCACCCTGCTGGTTGGCGCCACTACAGTATTCTCGGAGATCCAGGATTCGATCAATATGATCTGGAACCTGAAACCCAAACCGAAAAAAGGTTTTTTGAAAATGCTCCTCAACCGTCTGCTTTCATTTTCAGTGGTGATCGGACTTGGCTTTATCCTGCTCGTTTCGCTGATCGTTAATGGGCTCATAGAAGGATTGATGGCGAAATTGCAGGCCAGGTTCCCGGACCTCACAGTGGTAATTATTTACATCGTCAACCTCATTATCACCTTCGGCGTCATCAGCCTTCTCTTCGCCATCATCTTTAAAGTGCTTCCCGATGCCAAGATCAAGTGGAAAGACGTGGGCATCGGCGCCATGACCACAGCTGTTTTATTCATGCTCGGCAAATTCGGAATTACTTTTTATATCGGCAGTTCAAATGTAGGCAGCACGTATGGTGCAGCCGGCTCGCTCGTTGTGCTGCTGCTGTGGGTTTACTATTCTTCAGTCATACTTTATTTCGGGGCAGAGTTCACCAAAGCCTATGCAACGCATTTCGGATCGAAGATCACGCCGAACCAGTATGCCGTATGGATCAAGAATGTGGAAATAGAAGAGGAGAGTGGATCATTAAAGCAGCAGGAGCTGAAGAAAAAGATCGAGAATGAACAAACAGGCGACGACGTTAAGGTGACCTAGAAGGATTGCGCGCAAAGCCGACAGGATCGCAAAGGCCGGGTTCAACTCCAGATTCAAAATTCATTCCGCCAGGGGGCGACGAGCACTAAGCTACTGCAATCCCTTCGCTCCCCCTCTGTTCTCACTCTGTCCCTGCTCTCTTTTTTCGCCTTACATTTGCGCCCATGGCAACAGACAGCAGCAGGTTCGCGGCAATCATATCGCATTGCAAAGAGTATG
>DATMHB010000364.1:0-3934 GCA_035555175.1 Flavisolibacter sp.
TAAAAGAAACAGTTCAAAATTCCTACCATTCGCAGCCGGAATAAATAAAAAGGCGCCGGCTGCCGCCACCAGCAATCCGAAAATAATTCCCGTTTTGTATCCCCATCTCTTTAAAAACATGCCCGCAGGAATCGCCATAAGAAAATACGCGCAGTACACAGCCATATCCACTAACGACGACTGGCGATTGTTCAATTCGCATGCCTTCTTAAGGTGCGGGATCAGAATCGGACTGGAATTGTGCACCAATCCCCACAAAAAGAAAAGCGAGGTCACCAAAACAAAAGGAAGCAGAAATTTATTCTTTTGATCCATTGCTTTCGTGCTTCCTCCAGCCTGCATAACGGGTTCAACGGGTAGCTGCGACATGATTTCCTTGTTGATTCGTTTTATTAAATTTTACTTATGCTCTTTTCGCTTTGCCAGCAGAAGATGATCGCACGCCAGCACCACTTCTCCGCGTTGATTGATCACTTCCACATGCTCCGTTACAGCACCCAACTCGGGTCTTTTTGCATCTGATTTATCGGATATCGTTACTTCGGAATGAATGGTATCACCTATATGGACAGGCTTCACAAAACGAAGTTTGTCATAGCCCTTCGAAAAAGCCTCGGGGTTGATCTCAGAAGCGGTCAGTCCGATGCCGATGCTAAAAATCATAGTGCCATGCGCTATGCGCTTTTTGAATGGCTGCGCTTTGCACCATTCTTCGTCCATGTGGTGCGGGAAAAAGTCGCCGGTGTGTCCCGCGTGCACGACAAAATCTGTCTCAGTGATCGTTCTTCCAAGTGTTGTGCGCTTCGATCCCAATACATAGTCTTCGAAGAAGATGGATTTCAAATACATTTTCCAGTTTTCTATTTAATGTTACAAACCTTTAAACTGCTCCGTTACTACTATGCCGCCACGATCACTCGACATGTAGGCGCTTTCAACAACCGCCATGGTTTTGATCACGTCCTCCACGCTTGTCGGCAGGCTGGCAGACGAACCTTCCTTGTATCTCATCAGGCTTGACATGGTGCCGATGAAGGCGTCCGGGAACCACGATCCTTCCAGCTCCAGGCTATTCCATCGGGGCCTGCTCCCCTGCTGCTGTAAACAATATTCGAACGCATCGGGAACACCTTCAGGATAATTCATCAGTAAGCCCATGTTCGCTTTGATGGCGCCTTTCGTTCCCTCCCATTTAATAAAGCTCTCTTCGTGATGCGGGCCGAAAACATGATCGTGATTTGTATTGATAACCGCATGAACCGTATCATCATAATCGAATAAAATAGTGGAACGTGTAGAAGAAAGATCCTTTGCAGGATGTTTCAGTGTTTTTGCCATTACGGTGCGGGGATCGCCAAGGAAAGAACGGATAAGATCGATGTGATGGATGCTGTGGTATTGTATCTCGAGCCGCGGATGAACCATCACATGAGGAAACAAATGCCATGGCGTATTTACCGTAACCCTGATCTCCATGTCGTACAGCGTTCCGATCATTCCCTGTTCAATCATATTTCTGGCAGCCATTACAAATGGCGCGAACCGTAACTGGCAATTGATGGCCGCCATCAAATTCTTCCTCCGGCAAACCGATAAGATCTCCCTGCTCTGTCTGAAATTGTCGCCCATCGGCTTTTGAATCAGCACGGCACTGCCGTCGGGCAATTGCTCAAGCGTCTCAACAAACTGTGCCGGCATGATAGTGACGTCGTACACAGCATCCGAAGGCGCTTTTGATACCGCATCTGCAACACTGTCGTATACATTTGGAATATCAAAACGCCGCGCAAGGCGTTCTGCTTTTTGTTTTGTTCTGTTGGTAATGCCGACTACTTCAAAACCTGCTTTCACATAAGCCGGCAAATGGGCGTCATTCACAATGCCCCCGGCACCAATAACAACAATGGGAAAAGGGTTCCGGGGCAAAACAGGTTTGTAGTCTATATTCATTCTCTGGTTGATATATCGCAAACAATTCTACTATCAAAAAATAAATGTAACGTTATCCCTGATTTCTGTTTAAGTTTTATAATTTTCATTCAGGGTTTTACAAATTTTCATCCATCGGACAATGAAAGAAAATCCAGTTGGCTCATACAAAAATATCTGGCATGGCATGGGCCGAAAGCGGATCGAGATCCCCAAATCCGTTCTGAAATCAAAAGTCCTGAACGATCCGATCCTTCAACAGCTCTATATTGGCAGCCTTGGATATTATCCTCATGCGGCCGGACACTATACTTATCGCAAAAAAGGCCTGCCGGAGAATTTCCTTTTTTATTGTGTGGACGGCCATGGCTGGTATACGCTTGGAAAAACAAAACACCATGTAGGCCCTAATGAATTTTTTATCCTGCCTCAAAATGTTGAACATGCCTATGGCAGTGACGAAAAAGACCCATGGAGCATTTACTGGGTACATTTTGGCGGCGTAATGCTTCCGTCATTTAACAATATGCCTGTCGTCCAGCAGCATTTTCACCCACGCCTCATAAAAAGCACGGATTACATCACTTCACTTTTTTTAACGATCTACAACACGCTTGAGCTTGGTTACAGCATCGATAACCTTACGTTCTCAAGCATGTGCCTGCATCATTACCTCACATTGTTCATCTACAACGAAAAACATTTTGCCGTTGACAAAAGCAAACGCGATCTCATTGACGACGTGATCATTTATATGCAGGAACATGTGCATGAAGATTTTACCCTGCAGGACCTTTGTGATTATGCCCACTATTCGCCCTCGCGGTTCTCAAGCCTCTTCCGGCAGAAAACGGGCTATGCGCCGATCGACTATTTCATTCAATTAAAAATGCAGAAGGCAAGCCAGCTACTGGATTTCACCAACCGGTCTATAAAAGACATCGCCTCCACTTTTGGATTTGATGATCCTTATTATTTTTCCAGGAGGTTCACGAAAGCCATCGGCATGTCGCCCAAAAAATACCGTTCGGTCAAAAAAGATTGACGGCCATACGCATTCAAAGAACTATAAACGATAAAAGGCAACGGCATTATTGCCATACACATTTTGTTGCTCCTCTTCCGTTAGCAGGGCGCCAAGTACGTTTTGATAAGTTTTCCATGTTCGTGAATAGTCTCCGGCCAATAATGAAACCGGCCAGTCACCTCCGCAAAAACAACGGTCTGTGCCAAAATGTTCGAAAGCAAATTCCACATAAGGCTTTATATCATCTTCGGACCATTGTACGTTCTTAGCGGCAGTTCCCAGTCCGGAGATCTTCACATAAAAATTCTCATGCTTCGAAGCTTCCTTCATCAGTTCACCCCAGATGCCGAACTTCTCCCTGGTCGAAATTGGAGGCTGGTTCATGTGATCGAAAACCATTTTCAGTCGGGGAAGCTTTTGTGCGACCCTTAATGCCGTTTTGATGTGTTCGGGCAAAACGCCCACAACGTCATAAGGCAACTGGTGACGGCAAACGGTTTGCAGGCTTTCTATCACGGAAGATTGCAAAAGCCACCGGGGATCGGCTTCATCATGGATCAGGTGTCTGATGCCCTTGAAATATTTTTCACCAACGTATTTTTCATCCAGCGCTTTCGAGGTCGCGCCAGGGTCAATGAGAGGCACCCATCCCACCACGCCTTTGATCCAGTTATTTTTCCCGGCCACTTCGAGCATCCAGTCCGTATCCTCAAAATTATTCGCCGCCTGCACCAACACTCCGTCCGTAACACCTTGCGCGGCTCTTTGCCCGTCCAACTCCTCCAAATGATAACTGCGGTTCAGGATCGACGTGTCTCCTTTCAACCATAAGTATTCAGCTCTTTCGAAATTCCAGATATGAACATGAGTATCAACGATGCGCTTCTGCATGCGTGCTTAGTTTTTGGCGGGTATCGATTGTGCTATAAATTCTTCTTCTATCTGCGTATTGTGTTCTCCTAATAACGGCGCTCCTTT
>DATMHB010000365.1:0-2617 GCA_035555175.1 Flavisolibacter sp.
ATTGTTTGAACGCTATTCGAAGCATGTTCTCAAAAAATACACGGCCGATGGTCTTGCAAAAAGCTCCGTGTTGCTTGACGGGTTTGCGGGCCTGTCGCGGCACACTGCCTATGTGCGCTACAAGACTTTTGGCGGATCGCAAATGATCAGGATGGGTTCATCCACGATATGGATCAACCTGAAGAATGGATTAAGGATTGGTGACATAGATGGCGTCGACGAAGAAAATTTTCCCGAAATAATCGGGGGTTTAAAAAGTTTCGCAAGAAGACTTGGGATAAAGGAGATCAGTTTTCATTGCAGTGCGGGCACCCGTTTGCATGCGATTTTCTCCCGGCACTATCGGGCACAACCTTCCTTTGCTGCGCTCTTCCAGGATTTTGGATCTTCCATCGTTCCTGAATCGGTTCGCTTTACTTTCGCAGACCTAGATATTTTTTGATGAGGCTTATTTTTACCAGCTATGTAAGCGTGCCCGCATTTAATGATCCTGACGAATGGCTTAGACGCATCGAGGGCTATACGGGCATATTGGAAAGTTTAAGCCGGCATCATTCGGTGATAGGAATAGAACGCATCAATTTTGAAGGCGTCGTTCACCGCAAAGGCGTCACCTTTCATTTTATTCGCCTGAAGAAAATGGTGGCGAGATTCCCACGGTCCATGCACCGGTTGATCCGCCAACTCGATCCTGATGTTGTATTTATCAATGGATTCATTTTTCCAGTCCAGATCATTCAGCTTCGTCTTTCGATCGGCCGTAAGAAAAAGATCATCGTCCTGCACCGCGCCGAACGGCCTTATAAGGGTTGGAAGAAATACCTCCAGGTTGCGGCTGATCAATGTGTGAATGCTTACTTGTTTACCGCGCGCGATTTTGGAGATGAATGGATGCGGCAGGGCATTATTCATGACCGGGAAAAGATCCACGAGATCATCCAGGGCTCTTCACGATTTTGCGTCAGGGATAAAAGAGCGGCAAGATGCGCGCTATCAATAGAAGGTGAGCCAATCTATTTATGGGTGGGAAGGCTCGATAAGAACAAAGATCCCAGCACGGTGATCAGTGCATTCATCCGATTCCTGAAATTTCAACCTGAGGCCAGGCTTTACATGATCTTTCAGACCGCTGAATTGCTCGATGAGATGAGGAGGATGATAGAAAAGCACCCGGATGCAGGAAAGGCGATCCGTCTGATTGGTATGGTAGCGCATCATGAGCTGGAATTATGGTATAACGGCGCCGACTACATCATTTCGGGTTCTCACTATGAAGGCAGCGGTATTGCCGTTTGTGAAGCAATGTCGTGCGGTTGCATACCCATCCTTACTAATATTCCTTCGTTTCGAAAGATGACGGGGCCGGGCCGCTGCGGGATGATTTATGAACCGGGAAATGTGGATGATCTTCTCCTGGCAATGCAGAGAACCATCAGCATGAATATAGAAGAAGAAAGGGAAAAGGTGCTTCTGCAGTTCAGGGACGAGCTCTCCTTTGAAGCCATTGCCAGAAAAATAACGAGGGTTATGTCTTCCATCAACAACACCGTGTAAAATGCCTGAAACTTTTGTCCCCGTAGCGCAGCCATTTTGTATGGACCCGTTTTTTCCGGAGACTTCACCTTTCGAATTACAGCCCAGAGAACAAGTTCGCGAAAGCAGTTTTAAGGATGCTCAGGGCGCACCCACAACCGTACATTGATCAAAAAAAAATTTGATCATCTTTTCTGCCGTTTCTTCTATACTAAATCCGGCGTTCGCTTCAAAAGACGAACCATGCAGGAGGATGGATATTGCCTCTTGCTTCATCTCTTCCTTCCCCTGCACAATATGCCAGTTTTCGATTTCGGCTTTCATCGCCCTGCAGAAGCTAACCACCTGCATTCCTGCGGCCAGGGCTTCCATGCAAACGCCTGAATATCCCTCGTAGGAAGAAGGATGCAATAAAACTTTTGACCTTTGCATTAATCGTAACACTTCGTCATAGGGCAGCCCGCCTGTAAGTTGTATATTTTGCCGGAGCCCTGATGCATCGATCTGTTTTTGCAACTGGCTTTTTTCCGGCCCATCCCCAACAATGATGGCACGAATGTGCGGCAACAATATTTTTATTTCCGCCACCAGCTCAACAAATATATCGTATTGCTTGAGCGGAATGAGCGAGCCAACGCCAAGGATATCGACATCCCTGTCCCCTGCTTTCCCGGCGAAACGCTGACGCGCCACACCCGGAGGAACCACAATCTCCGGTCTTATGCGATGATTCCTTTCAAATTCATCCTGCAAAAAATCGGACAAAGCAATCAGTTCGCTTGCCTCCGGCCGAACGCGTTCCGGATACATGTTCGTCTTTCTTGCGTCCTGCCCCAATACCCAACACCCGTGACGAATACCATATTTTTTTCCGAATTTTTTTCCGATCACGGCACACTCACCGTACCAGAAACTTAAGAGGCCGGCTATTCTTTTTTCGCTGTAAATTTTTTTCATCGCCCTGATGATCTTTTTCCTCAGCATGATCCTGTGCAGGCCGCCTTTATTCCTTCCATTAAAGCTCATTACGGTCACCCCATGCCATCGGTAAGTTGAAACATGATAGGGGTAGTGGAAACTAAGC
>DATMHB010000366.1:0-5587 GCA_035555175.1 Flavisolibacter sp.
CGGCAGCTTTCAACGCTTCTCTTTTCTCGGCGTATTGGGCTACCATCTTTTCTCTTTTCCGTTGTCTGGCTTTTACCGATTCTTTAGCCATAATGATTGTTTGTTCGTTTTTTAATTGAGGCTTCGTCCTGCTATGCAGTGCTCGAAGCATTATTTTTTTGCATTCTTGAAAGGCATACCCAGTTCCTTCAGCAATTCATACGCATCTTCATCTGTGCGTGCTGTAGTTACGAAGGTGATATCCATACCCGTAATGCGGTTCACTTTATCAATGTCGATCTCAGGGAATATGATCTGCTCTGTCACGCCCATGGTATAGTTACCGCGGCCGTCGAAAGATTTTTCATTGATCCCTTTGAAGTCACGAACGCGCGGCAGCGCCACTGCGATCAGGCGATCCAGGAACTCGTACATTTTCTCGCCGCGCAGTGTTACCCTTGCACCGATGGGCATGTTCTTGCGGAGCTTGAAGTTGGAGATGTCTTTTTTAGACATCGTGGATATTGCCTTTTGACCGCTGATGGTGCTCAGTTCGTCAAGCGCTATATCAATTAGTTTCTTGTCGTTCACCGCTCCGTTAACACCGCGGTTGATGGCGATCTTTTCCAGCTTTGGCACTTGCATGATGGATTTATAGCCAAAGCGCTTCATCAATGCAGGGATCACGTCGTCCCTGTATTTGTTCTTTAATCTCGGAGTATATGTTGCTGTTGCCATTACTTGATTACCTCCCCTGATTGTTTGGATACACGAACTTTTTTATCATCCCTGATCTCTCTCTTCACCTTCGTACCCTGCTTGCCATCCCACAACATGACATTACTGATCTGGATCGGGGCTTCCTTCTTAACAATACCACCTTTGGTATTCTGTGCCGAAGGCTTGGTGTGCTTGGTGATGATGTTCACACCTTCAACCACCACTTTGCCTTCCTCCACCAGTACTTCTTTTACAAGACGGGGTTTCTTGATGTCTTTGTCATCGCCTGCGATGACCACCACCTGATCGCCCTTCCTGATATTGTACTTGGGTCTGAATCTTGTTTTCATTTTATTTACCTCTCGGTTTTTTTCCTGATGCTGCCAGGATTATGATGAATGAATGCTGAATTCCTGTAATGAACCCTTCATTCCTTTTTCTCTTACTGCTTCGGCAGTGAACTAAAGAACTTCGGGCGCCAGTGAAATGATTTTCATATAGCCCTTATCGCGGAGTTCCCTGGCCACCGGCCCGAAAATACGTGTGCCCCTTGGCTCGTCCGAGGCATTGAGAATAACCACTGCGTTGTCATCGAAACGGATATACGACCCGTCCTTACGGCGCAGCTTATTCTTGGTGCGTACAATTACAGCTTTGGCAACCGTACCTTTTTTGATACCACCTGCCGGTATTGCGTCCTTTACCGTCACCACGATCTTGTCCCCAACCTTCGCATAACGCTGACCACTATTACCCAACACACGGATACAAAGCACCTCTTTAGCACCACTGTTGTCCGCTACATTCAAACGGGATTCTTGCTGGATCATTTTATTCTATTTTGAATTGTGAATGTTGAATGTTGAATTGGTTGCTTCTGCTCATTCAACATTAATCATTCAACATGATTGAATTACTTAACTTTCTCTACAACTTCCACCAGTCTCCAACGCTTGGTCTTGCTCATGGGACGTGTTTCCATGATGCGTACCACGTCACCGATGCTTGCCTCATTCTTTTCATCATGGGCGTGGAACTTCGTTGTCTTCTTCACGAATTTTCCGTAGATCGGGTGCTTTACTTTTCTTTCCACGGCAACCGTAATGGTCTTCGCCATCTTGTTGCTGGTAACAACACCGATCCTGGTCTTGCGAAGGTTCCGCGTTGCTGTTGCTGTATTTGTATTGTCAGCCATAATAATGAGCTTTTAACTTTCAGCTGTCAGCACGCCTTGCGACGTTGCCTGCAGCTGGGCTTTTATCCTAATTGTTTCTTTTTTAATTCTGTTTTCAAACGAGCCAGTTCCCTGCGCAGGTTACGGATGCTCATGGGATTCTCCAGCGGAGAAATGGCATGAGCGAATTCAAGCTTTTTCAGACGCAGCTCATCTTCCTTGATGCGGGCCTGCAGGTCCTGCTCGTTCAATCCGTGAATGCTCTTTTTGAAATCTACTGTCTTTGACATGTCATTCAGTTTTATACAATGATTAAGCTTCAGCCAGGTCGCGACGCTTAATAAATTTTGTTGCGATCGGCAGTTTGCCTGCTGCAAGATTCAGCGCACCCTTCGCCACTTCTTCCGTTACTCCATCAATTTCAAAAAGGATGCGGCCCGGCTTTACCACTGCAGCCCAGTATTCCAGGTTACCCTTACCCTTACCCATACGCACCTCTGCAGGTTTGTTGGTAATGGGCTTATCAGGGAAAATGCGGATCCATACGTTCCCTTCACGTTTCATGTGACGGGTGAGGGCCTGGCGGGCAGCTTCGATCTGCCTGTCGGTGATCCAATGATTTTCCAAAGCTTTCAATGCATAGGAACCAAAAGAAATGGTTGTTCCCCTTTTTGCGTCGCCCTTCATGCGACCCTTCTGCATTTTCCTGTGCTTCGTTCTTTTCGGCTGTAACATATTCAGTTTATGATTTGTGGTCTGCAGTTTTTACAAACTCAAACCCGTGCTTACAATTATTAAACGCTACCGGCGCTCTAGTTCCTTTCTCCCCTTCCACCGCGACCACGGTTGAAGTCACGGCTGCCACCGCCGCCGCCTCTTCTGTCACCACCACGGAAGTTTCCGCCCCTGTCATCTCTTCTCTCTCTTCTGTCGCTTACGTCGCTCTTTCCGCCAACGAAATTTGGATTGAGGTCTCTCTTCTGTAAAACTTCGCCTTTGCAGATCCATACTTTGATACCGATCTTTCCATACACGGTAAGCGCAAATACATTCGCATAGTCAATATCCATCCGGAATGTATGCAGCGGGGTACGCCCCTGCTTGATCTCCTCGGTACGGGCAATTTCAGCACCGCCAAGACGGCCGCTTACTTTTACCTTAATACCTTCCGCCCCCATACGAAGGGCAGAAGCGATCGCCATCTTGATGGCCCTTTTATAATTGATCCTGTTCTCGATCTGACGTGCAATAGTATCGGCAACGATCATGGCATCCAGTTCGGGACGACGGATCTCCAGGATGTTGATCTGAACATCATCCTTACCGGTCAGCTTTTTCAACTCTTCCTTGATCCTGTCCACTTCATTTCCACCTTTACCAATGATGATACCGGGCTTCGACGTATGAATGGTTACGATCAGTTTACCTAATGTTCTTTCGATAACGATCTTTGCGATCCCGCCTTTGTTGATACGGGCATTCAGATAAGTCCTGATCTTATTGTCTTCGATCAGTTTCTGTGCGAAGTCTTTTTTGTTACCGTACCAGTTAGATTCCCATCCCCTGATGATCCCTAACCTGTTACCAATAGGATTTGCTTTTTGACCCATGTTTATCGGTTATGCGTTAATTATTTTTTTGTTGTTTTCTTTGGCGCTGCCTTTTTCGCGGCGGCTTTTTTTGGAGCTGCCTTTTTGGTCTTTGGTGCAGCAACTTCAGTCTCTGCTGCAACGGCTTCAACCTTTGGTTGCTTGATTGCTTTCGCAGCATTTACATCATCAACGATCACGGTTACGTGATTGCTTCTCTTCCTCACACGGTAGCCACGGCCTTGAGGTGCAGGGCGCATACGCTTCAGTGTCCTCGCTCCATCAACAAAAACTGTTTTCACAAACAATTGGCCTTCATCTCCACCTTCGTTCTTTTGTTTCCAGTTGCTGATGGCGCTGAGCACAAGCTTGCGCATAGGCACTGCAGGATGTTTTGGATTATGCTCCAGAACAGCCAGGGCTTTTTCTACATGCATGCCACGGATCAGGTCTGCTAACAAACGCATCTTGCGTGGTGATGTCGGATAGTTTCTCAGTTTTGCTACTGCTTCCATTGTTATTTAGTTTGGGGTTCGTTCCGCCTCAGGCGGAGCGGCCTTAATTATCCTTTTTTACTTGAGTGTCCTTTAAAGTTTCTTGTAGGCGCGAATTCTCCCAGCTTATGACCTACCATGAACTCTGTCACATAAACAGGAATGAATTTGTTCCCGTTGTGCACAGCGAAAGTATGACCCACAAAATCCGGCGTGATCGTAGAGCGACGGCTCCAGGTTTTGATCACACCTTTTTTGTTTTTCCCTTCGTTGATAGCAATTACCTTCTCTTCGAGATGGGTAGCTACATAAGGACCTTTTTTAATTGAACGAGCCATGTGTTATTTCGTTTACTTTTTTATTGTTTTCATTCACCTTATTTCGCCAGCTTGCTTCCGTTCTTACGCTGGATGATCAGCTTATCGCTTCCTTTTCCTTTTGTTCTTGTCTTTTCACCCTTTGCGTACTTACCGGTTCTCGAACGGGGATGGCCTCCTGATGCACGGCCTTCACCACCACCCATCGGGTGATCAACAGGGTTCATCGCAACACCGCGGTTCCTTGGTTTGATACCCTTCCAACGGTTACGTCCCGCCTTACCCATGCTTTGAAGATTATGGTCGCTGTTAGAAGCCACACCAACGGTTGCATAGCAATTGATCAATACTTTTCTCAGTTCGCCACTGGGCATTTTCAATACCGCGTATTTCTCTTCCTTGTTCGACAGCTGTGCCGACGCTCCGGCACTTCTGGCGATCTTGCCGCCCTGGCCAGGCTGCATTTCAATATTGTGAACAACAGTACCCAATGGCATGTTCTTCAGCTGCAGCGCATTACCCAATTCCGGTGCTACTGCATCTCCGCTCACCACGGTCATCCCAACGGTTAAACCCTGAGGGGCGAGGATATATCTCTTTTCACCATCAGCATAGTTCAGCAGAGCGATGAAAGTTGTACGGTTAGGATCGTACTCTATAGAAGCCACTTTAGCCGGGATCTCTTTCTTGTTGCGTCTGAAATCAATGATGCGGTACATGTTCTTGTTGCCGCCACCGATATAGCGCATAGCCCTGCGGCCTTGCGAGTTACGTCCGCCCGTTCCTTTCTTGAATTCTACCAGCGATTTTTCTGGTTCGTTCGTTGTTACTTCTGCGTATGCATTACCGATTCTCCAACGCGTTCCGGCTGTGATCGGCTTATATTTTTTTAATGCCATGACTTATTTTTCTTTATCAACATTTGCGGCTGTTGAAGCCATTCTTAATAAATTAAACTGCGGAATACAGATCGATGTTCTCGCCTTCAGCAACAGTTACCATAGCTTTTTTATAAGCAGGCTTCTGTCCCTGCACAAAACCTTTCTTTGTATAGCGGGTCTTGTTCTTGCCGGGCACCACTGCGGTGTTCACATCGATAACATTCACTCCGTAAAACTCTTCCACTGCCTTTTTAATCTCCAGCTTATTCGCTTTACGGGCCACCTTGAATGCATAACGGCGCAGTTTGTCCTGCTGGCCGTTGGCCTTCTCGGTTAAAATCGGTTTGATCAGTACTTCAGAAAGTTTCATTGCTGAATCTTTTATTTTTATTGGGTCCGATAAGATGCTGCCATCCTATCAAATTCTTTTTTG
>DATMHB010000367.1:0-2613 GCA_035555175.1 Flavisolibacter sp.
CTTACCCAGCATCACTAATAGCTTACGCCTTTGTAAAGAGGCCACTGTTGAAGGCATTCATGTGACCCAAATGAAATTGCAGAGTTCTTATTTACGGGTAACAAAGCGTCGTCTGCAAAGGCCGTTTTAAGAGGTCCATAGTGTCGAAGCCAGAAGGCATGAAAACGCATCAGGAAGTTTAAGCAGCCGGACGTAATAGTGGGTCCAAAAAACGATATGAGCGCGCCAATCAATTGAGCTATTTCACCGCGAAACGATAACACTAATTTCCGTCCATTCCACACAGTTATTAATCCGCCCACTTAATACAAACCGGATTGCCGATGCCAATCCGCTTCCCTGTGTCGGTGAGCAAGCCCCTTTCATGGTCGATGCGGAACACCACTATATCATCCGAGTTCTGGTTCGCTACCAGCAGAAAATTTCCCGAAGGATCTAAATTGAAATTGCGCGGCGTTTTTCCTAGCGTAGACTGGTGGCCAACTAAACTGAGCTTGCCTATTTTCTGATCGATCCTGAATATGGCAAGCGTATTCGAAGAATCACGATTGGACGCGTACAAAAACCTGCCATCTTTAGACACGTGAATATCCGCGCTGGTAAAAGGCTGATTAAATCCGGCCGGAAGTGTGCTGATCATCTGAAACGAACGCAGACGACCGTTTGAATAATCGAAAGCGGTTATTGTACCGGAGAGTTCCTGAATGAGATAGGCCCATCTTTTATTCGGATGGAATTCAAAATGGCGCGGGCCCGATCCGGGGGCAAGCTTCACTGCCGAATCCTTTGCTACGCGAAGCGATCCTGTTGTTGGGTTCAAGGTGTAGACCTTTACCTGGTCTATGCCGAGGTCGGGAACAAAAACATATTTGTTATCCGGAGAAAAAACAGTTGAATGCACATGTGGCGCTTCCTGTCTTGCTGCATTTGGACCTTTACCCCTATGCGTCACGGAGCTGGCCGGCGCACCAAGACTCCCATCCTTATGAACAGGAAGGCTGGCCAATGTTCCACTGCTGTAATTGCCAACCACCACCCAATTGCCCTTTTTATTGATGGCTATGTAACAGGGATTATCGCCCATAGAGGCCTGCTCATTAATGAAACGCAGGTGGCCGGTCTTTTTGTCGAAGGCGAATGCCCTGACCTGCCCGCTGTTATTGCCCCTTACTACTTCGCTCACTGCATAAACAAATTTCTGGTCGGGCGACACCGTGAGATAGGAAGGGTTGGATGTTATTATCGAATCAACGATCACTGAAGATCCGTCGCCGCTGTTAAAATCATATACATAAATGCCTTTGCTCTTTCCCTTCGTATAAGTACCCGCAATGAGATAATAGTGTGTCTGGGAAAAAAGCAGATAGGGTTGTAGTAACAAAAGGATCGCGACAATCAATTTCATAGAAAATTTTTTCTTGGTATTTAAGCCGTCCTAAACTTAAACAATTATATTTTCCTGCAGTTCCACTTTTTCAAAATGGTCTAGTTTGTCAAGTTCAAGTACGGTTGTACTGCCATCCGCGGATTCATGATACATCGGTTTGAACTTTGCTCCCCAGATCATTTCACTGCTGGTGTAGGATGTGCGTTGCATCACAGTATTGGAAAATACCTGGTCAAAGCCCGACACGAGCACGTAGAGCTCAAGATCGGTTTTTTGAAAATCTTCTTTGCTGAAGTGCAGAAGGGGACTGTCTTCATCAATCGGATGCACTACTGTCCAGTTCATATTGAATGTATCGATGCGTGACCTTTCCAGCTTCAGCGAATAGAATTTATATTCGGATTTGCCGTCCTCGTTTACTTCGAAAGTGATGGTCACCATCACCTGCGCATTGGTAAGATGGTGATTGCTCTTGTAAGGAACGATGCGGAACATGAGCGCACGCCCATTTCCATACGGCGCTATCAGCGCCTGTTCGCTAAAAGCGAGATAGGCCTTGGGTCTTGAAAATCTTCCGTACAGCAGGCCGGTGAATACTGCAAAAGACAGCAAGCCTGTCAAAGATTCCAGAGAAGCGATGAGGTCTGCTTCATCACCAACCGGATTCACCCTGCCATAACCCACTGTTGTAAACGTTTGTGTGCTGAAGAAAAATATTTCTTTGACCTTTCCCCATTCCGTTGTTGCTACCAGTCCTTTAATCTGGTCGATGCCCACTAGCATATAAAGACAAGTGAACATCAGATTAACGACAAGAAAGAAGGAAAGAATGAGAAGGAAGAATTGTGGGCTCGAAAGGGCAAGCAGCTTCGAGTAAATGCTGATTCTTCTCCACCATGGCCACCCTTCCTTACTTAAATTAAAGGAACCATCCTTGTTCACAAAGCGGCCGCCGATTTGCGAAGGTTGTACACCAAAGCCGGTATCCGGATTGGACTTTAAAAAAGGATTGATCTTTCTGCTGCTCATAAAAATGAATTGTACAATCTTGTATGAAGTTAGTGTAGCGGGCCATTCCAATCCGCCGTCAACATCCTTACCGTTACCAGCAACTGACCATTATGCCGCTGCAGATGTTCTGCCGCATGAAACAATAACCCGATAACAGTCGAAGGCAACTGCTTTCGTCCAACCGCCCTGTACTCGGTCAGGATTGCCGGGTCTAT
>DATMHB010000368.1:0-4811 GCA_035555175.1 Flavisolibacter sp.
GAAAAATGGAAGCGAATAATTTTCCGTTGGTAACCACGGCTGGTTGCATGATTGGTGCGGCGGCGTGTTTCGTTGCAGTGCATGAAACAAAAGTCAGCAGAAGGACAAAAAAGTATTTTTGCATAACCTCGGTTAAAATATCGAAGTTACACGGCACAGTTGCAGAAGTTTGGAATTTTTTTTGTGATATGATCCGAAATATTTCATTATGGCGGATCAGAGATTTGAGTTACTCGTAGATGGCGTTCCTTATGCGGTAACGGCCAGACCTTTTGAATTCAATACAGAAATCAGATACAGCGTGATGTACAATGGCAACGAACATATTTTTACCTGGGACTCCAGCCTGGGACGACTGGCGGCGATCGACGATGATTCGGCCGAGATCCCGATCAATGTTGAAGAGGCTATTGCCCAGCACCTCCTTGCATCACAACAGGTTTAAAAAATAAATGCCTGTGCCAGCGGCCAGGCATTTATCGATCCATTATTTTTTTGCCAGAGAAACAGCTGATTCTACCAGGCTGATGAATTCCGCTCGATAGCCGTTCTGGTCGGTCCCCCTTGCCGATTTCGCGACATCGATCACCTGTTCATAATTGCCTTCCTGAATGTAGCTGGAATTTCTGAGCAAGAGGCCAAACTCTGCCACCGCTGCTGCAAACCTGAAATTGTCAGAAGTGGAGGCAACCGTTTTGTTTTCATCCGGGACAATTTTCATAGTGAGTCTGCTCGTTTCTTCGTCGGGTATTTTGTAGCGTAGTTTAATGGTCATGACTTCTCCGGAACCGGTCGCAATGCGCTTGCCTGTTTGATATTTCAATGGGTCGACACTTCGGACGAAACTGTCTTTCGCGCCCACCGGGATTATCTCGTATAAAGCGGTGACCCTGTGTCCGCTTCCCAGCTCTCCTGCGTCTTTTTTATCATCATTAAAATCGGCAGCTGCGAGCATGCGGTTCTCATAACCGACGAGACGGTAGGCTTGAACTTTTTCAGGGTTGAATTCGATCTGGATCTTCACGTCTTTGGCAATGGTGAAGAGCGTACCGCCAAATTCGCTGACCAATACTTTTCTCGCTTCCGAAATATTGTCGATGTAGGCGTGGTTGCCATTGCCCTTATCGGCCAGCTGCTGCATTTTGTTGTCTTTATAGTTGCCCATTCCGTATCCCAGCACGCTCAGGAATATTCCGGACTTTCGTTTTTTTTCAATGAGCTCGATGAGCTCGTCGTCGCTGCTGGGACCTACATTAAAATCACCATCCGTAGCAAGGATCATGCGGTTGTTGCCACCGGAAATAAAATTCTCCGTTGCGATCTTGTAGGCGAGTTCGATACCCGCGCCGCCCGCCGTTGATCCACCGGCTTCCAATTCATTGATCGCCTCATTTATTTTCGCTTTATGGTCGCCGTTAATAGAGGGCAGTACCAACCCTGCACTGCCTGCATACACAACGATCGCCACTTTATCCTGCGGTCTTAGTTGGCGGGTAAGCAATTTAAGAGAGGCCTGCACAAGAGGCAATTTGTTTGGTTCATCCATCGAACCGCTTACATCGATCAGGAAGACGAGGTTGGAAGGTGGCAGGTTCTCAAGGGGTATCGTTTTTCCCTGAAGCCCGATATGAATGAGCTGATGCCGGGGGTTCCATGGACATGGTGCTATTTCTGTGTTAATGCAGAAAGGGTCACCATTGGAGGGCTGGGGATAGTCGTAATCGAAATAATTGATCATTTCCTCGATACGTACCGCACCCGGGGGTGGAAGCATCCCGTTGGTAAGGAAGCGGCGCACGTTACTGTAAGCCGCGCGGTCAACATCAATTGAAAAAGTGGAAAGCGGATCATCCACTGCCGACAGGAATGTGTTTTCAATAATAGGGTCATAGTCTTCCGTGTTGAGGGCGGCAACGGAATCACCCGTTCTATTGCGTATCTGTTGTTCTTGTTCGGACTTGATTTTATGCAGATCAGACGGCCGGGGGGTCGAGGCTGGATCCGACTCCGTGCGATACAAAGTGTTAACGTCCGAGGCCGCCATTTGCTGATCTGCGGACCGCTGATCGTTGCAGGCAAATAATAGCAATGCTGTCGCTGCTGCAAGCGCAGTTAATCGTTGTACCATAAGATTGAGTTAAAGGTTGTGACATGATGCAAAAAAATTCTTTTTGCATAATCCACATAGCAGCAATTGTAGACAGGATCCTGCTATTAATTACAGTGAGATAAAAAAGGTAAGCCTTTATTTAATTGGCCAATCAAGATTATGGAGCTGGCCGTTGGCCCAAAATTGAAGGTGAAGTGGATGTAAGGTGGAAGGGATGGTAGTTGGATACCAGTTACGATTATTTGACACGACGATGAACAAGCCTTCATCATCCCCAACGGCGGCAAAATGTTCCAGGGCCGGCTGTTTTGTAAAATAGCAGAGTTGATATTTTTCTATGAGCATTGCAGAGGTGGTTGGCACATCATCGGTAACGATACCCACCTCACTGAGGCCGAGAATTGAGTGCGGTCCAAATGGTTTGGAGGAGCCGTTGTCGAGATCTCTTCGTCCGATGAATTCAACTATGTTCCTGTTGTTGTCAAAAAAATATACGGCTTCTGCGTTCCAGTTCTTAAAGTCGGCAACTAATTGCTTTTCATTGATCGGAATGACCTCTGCTCTTGATGCGAGCCATGTGACTGCCTGGTGGACCTGGTTTTGTGGAATGTTAAGGGCGATGTGGTATTGAGGGTGTGTTGTTGTTGCTACGAGAAAGCTAAGGACACCCTCTGGCAACTGGAATGAGACCTGTTCCTCAGTGTTCACTGTTATAGGGAGGCCAAGTATCTTGTTATAGAAATGGGCGGTGGCTTCAAGATCGTTGGATTCTATTTCGAGGCTCGTGAGCTGCATTTTATTTTTGCGTATTCGAGTGTTCCATCACAGCTTTATATTCTTCGTCTTTTACAGGTTGTACCGACAGCCTGCTGATCCTAAGGAGCGCCATATCTTTTAGTCGCTTATCATCTTTGATCTGCTTCATGCTAACTGGGTGCTTCAACTTTTTGTAAGGTTTCAGATCAACAGACACCCAGGCATCATCTTCCGTAGTAGGATCCTGGTAGGCTTCGCGGGAAACCTTTGCTATACCAACGATTTCGAGCCCTTTATTGCTATGGTAAAAGAAAACCTCGTCTCCCTTTTTCATCGCTCTTAAGTGGAGACGCGCTGCGTAATTGCGCACGCCCGTCCAGGCAGTGCTGCCATCTTTTTCGAATTGTTCCCAGCTGTATTCAGTTGGTTCTGATTTAACAAGCCAATAGGCCATGATTTTAAAATTTAAACTAGCAAAATGAAACTAAAGTTACAGATTCGGAAAGACCAGCGTAGGACCATTTCACATAATATTTTTGTTTTTTAAATCCGGCTTTTCCGTAGCGACGTAATTAATCCGTAACCAATTTTTAAATTAATCAGAAACAAATGAAAAATTCAATCATGGCAATTTTATTGCCTGTATTCATCTGCGCGTCATTAGCATCCATAGCACAAAGCATCATGAAAAAAGAAAATTCCGTAATGGTTGGCGGTGCGCCCATGCTGCCGTCACGTACGATTGTTGACAATGCAATGAACTCAAAAGATCACACGACACTGGTTGCTGCGGTCAAGGCTGCGGGCCTGGTTGAGACATTAAAGGGTAAGGGTCCGTTCACGGTTTTTGCGCCCACCAATGCGGCGTTCAGTAAGCTGGCCCCGGGCACCGTTGATAATCTGTTGAAACCCGAAAACCTTTCGACCCTTCAGGCGGTACTCAACTATCATGTTGTTTCCGGGAAGCTGGATAGCATGGAATTAATGAAATGGATAAAAAAAGGAAAGGGCACTGCAGAACTCACCACTGTTCAGGGTGGAAAGATCTGGATCATGTCAAAAAACAAAAAGCTGTGGTTAAAGGACCAGAAAGGTGGCATGGCTGAAATAACCATCAGCGATGTTTATCAAAGCAATGGTGTGATTCATGTAATTGATACGGTGCTGATGCCTAAGTAGCGTGTTGCCTTTAGTTTTTCTAATTCTAAAGAACCGGTTGCTGCTGCAGCGGCAGCTGCAAAAAACTTTGCGAAACTTTGCAAAGTTTTTTGCGGTCTTTGTCTTTTCTTCTACACAAAACAACCAAAGGCAGAGCGGCTCCGCCTTAGCCGGCACTTGAACTTCGTGCGCGCGTCTGCTGCCCGGTGGGCACGCGCACACTGTTAGCCTTTAGCAGAACTTTCTTTAACGGATTCGTATTTTCTTTTTCCTACTTCGTGCGTGGGTCTCCCGCCGGGCGGGACCCGCGCACAGTTTCTCTTTTGCGGAGTTTCCTTAAGGGAATCGTATTTTCTTTTTCCAACCTTTTGTCTTGAAACAAAAGGTGGAGCCAAAAGTTCAAGCCGATTCAATGCGCATCAGTCATTAAATCCAAAGGCCGCTTCTTATGAATCGGCGCTCTGCAGCACTCTGAATTTGGACGGTCTTAAGGTCCTAGTCTCTGCTTCGTGCTATGCGACGGACCAGGAAGCGCTGTATTCCGTTAGGCCTTCTTTAAAGAATAAATGTCGTTAAGATACCCACGGAAATAAGGCGCTGGACAAGATACTCTGTTCGAAGAGCGGGTAGAAAGCATTTCCACCTTAATGCTTTAATGCAGTCTTAGCCATTGCTCCGTAGCAATGATTGCGTACGTGTAGTAAGCGTTCTGCTTTTTATAGCGCTTTTGCGTACCTGGCGGCTTTGCGGCTTGGCGTGAAACCTTGGCGCCTTGACGCGAAACATT
>DATMHB010000369.1:0-3771 GCA_035555175.1 Flavisolibacter sp.
AGGACGGCGGGCAGTGGTTCCTGGGCAGCGTGAACGGTGATGATCCAAGGACCTCAACGGTAAAGCTGGATTTTTTGGACAAGAGAAAAAAATACATTGCTACCGTGTATGCAGATGCAAAGGATGCGGATTATAAGACCAATCCGCAGGCCTATATCATCCGCAATGTAAAGGTCACGAACAAGTCGAAGCTATCCCAATTTTGTGCGGCCGGCGGCGGCTATGCCGTATCGTTCGTGGAGGAGGATTAACAGGGTACAGAAAGCCTGATATCACTGAGCCAGCACATTATTTGCGGAATAAAGTATTCTTATTAGTCCCGGGTAATTCATCGTTCACTTTATTTGCGATAAGAGCCTCAAAAATGGATATAAAAGCAATCAAAGGAGACATTACAAAAATATCCGTCGATGCAATTGTGAATGCTGCAAATAGTTCACTCATGGGCGGGGGAGGCGTGGACGGCGCCATCCACCGGGCAGGCGGCCCGGAAATCCTGGAAGATTGCAAAAGGATCGTAGCGCAACGAGGCGTATGCAGGACAGGCGAGGCTGTTATAACGACGGCAGGACGACTCCCCGCCAGGTATGTCATCCATACCGTTGGCCCCATATGGAATGGTGGCAAAAAAAATGAAGCCCAAGAACTTGCAAATTGTTACACGAACAGCCTGCGCCTGGCTGTTGAAAACAATTGCCGGTCAGTTGCCTTCCCCAACATCAGTACCGGCGTTTACCGCTTGCCCAAGCCGGAAGCGGCAAGAATTGCGGTCGCAGCTGTATATTCCTTTGCCAAGGATAACACAAGTATTGATCAGGTTTTATTTGTGTGCTTCGACGATGAGAACTATGAGCTTGTGACCGCCGCGATTGACCGGCAGAATATTGTATAGCTGCCTGGGTGTTGGATGACCGCGAGGATTTATAACGCTGCCTGTTCAACCCCTGTTATTTGGTTTCCCCGGCTTTTATTTTGAAGCATGGATACCTTTCTAGATATCGAGCTTGGCCAAAGAGAATTAATAGAACGCACAAAAATGGATAACCGCCGCAGGTAGTTTGCCGAGTTAATTCATTGATTGAAATTCTCACGTTGCTTTTTTCATAGAGCTTATGATTATATCAGCTATGCAAAGATTATCCAGAGTTCTGTCAATAATGGCTTGTTCTTAGTGTTGATCATGCCCCAAGTGTTTGCTCAAACTTCAAAAAAAGAAATGTCCGGCAGATTCCGTCAGTTAACAGGCATCACCGTGACTGAAATTAAAAGCAAATCCTATTCGCACCTTGCCAGGCAGCTTTCATTAGAGGCTTTCGTAGCTTATTATCTAGAAAACGGAAAGGAGAAATTCACCAAGAAATACGGCCGTGAGCACATCGACACCGCTTATTCAGATTCTTCCTACACCTATTTTATCAGGCGCGCAGGTACTGCTCCGATAGACTTTATTAAAGTTCTGTCGAAGGATATTGATCCGGAGATACTGGGATTGGATGGAGGCGCCATCAGAAAGAAGTTTATGGATGAAATCGTTCCGGCACGGGATAAATTGCTTGTGGAAAAAAAGAGCACGGATTGTAGCATGGGCACCGGCTACGATCATTTTGATTATTATTATGACAGGGGCAAAAGACAACTGTTGGTGAAGTTCAAATGGAAGATGACCTGCGATTTTGTGAAAGTCATCAACAAAACCTACGAGGCACGGTTTGACATTGAAACGCACAAATTTGTGGATTGAGCCCGGCCGCAGTCTTGACTGATCGAGTTGCCGTATCATAAATTTTTTTGCCGCCACCGTTTTTGCTGTTGATTTCGTTAGCCTTAATTTCACGATGTTTTCTTTCTGCTATGGTGTCACCTGTCATTACCAGGCAAAGGCGAAGGGCTGAAATGGCTGCTGTTGTGCTGACTGCAGCCGGAAAATTTTTTTTCATGGACTATCTGGGTTGGCGGCTCCCCTTCATTGCAATCGCGATACTGTGCTGGACAGGTTACATCGTTTATCAAAGCAGGATGGCGCCTGGAGTATTCCATTATTGGGGATTCAGGACCGGCAATTTTACAGGGGTCATGCGGAAAGTGTTGCCTTTGGGATTGATTGCTGTTGCGGCTTTTATCGTCATTGGCCTGTATCGAAGTACAATACATATTACGTGGCATATCATTCCTATTCTCATTCTTTATCCCGTCTGGGGCACCATTCAGCAGTTCCTGCTGATCGCCCTCACTGCCGGCAACCTGGACGATTATACAAGGCCGCGCCCGCGCAAAGGGATAATTGTTTTGCTCAGTGCCATACTTTTTGCCGCAGTTCACTTCCCTTATTTATGGCTGATGATAGCAACATTCATCTTAAGTATATTTTATTGCCTGATCTATTTAAGTGAAAGAAATCTTTACGTGTTAGGCTTATTTCATGGCTGGCTTGGTGCCGTTTTCTATTATGCCGTTCTGGAAAGAGATCCATTTGTGGAGACATTCGGTAAAATTTTTTCCATTCAAAATTGAAAGGGCTAAATCAGCGCCGGTACTTTGAAGACCTTATTAATGGCTTATTAAATACGATTCACGAAGTGGGTTCTATTTTAGAAGGATGGGTTTTACAAAAAGAATTTCGGTGTGAGGCGGCGGAAACAAAATAATTGCGGCCTGAAGGCCTCTGAACATTGGCAGCTGGTGTTTACGGGAGGGTGGTTTGCTTTTGCGAAATGCAATTATGAAATGTGACAGTTGAATGATCGCGCATCAAAAATACAAACAGTCAATATGAAATTTGAAAAAGCAATTCCGATATTGTACTCGACCGATGTTTCAAAAAGCATAGCTTATTTCACCGAGCAGCTGAAGTTTGAGCATCAATGGGCATGGGATGCACCCGCCACATTCGGGGGGGTGTACCGTGATCAGGTTGAGATTTTTTTTTGCAAGACGGACCAGGGCCACCCGGGAACGTGGCTTAGTGTAGTTGTCGATGATGTGGATGCATATTACGATCTCATCAAGGACAGCGGCGCCAAACTGCTCTCGAAGCCCGACAGCAAAGAATGGAATATGAGGGAAATGCTCGTGGAATGTCCCGATGGACATATCATCAGGTTTGGACACAATACTTCCTGTGATTAATGGCGCGGCCACCTGTAGTGCAGGAGTCGCATCAGGCTCGTCGGAACATATGCATGGCCGAGTCTTCGCCTCCCGCACGCACTTCGCCCGCACGTATCCCGCACGGCACTCGCGGGTATCCCGTGCCGTTAGTATTATCGATCCTGGAGCCACAGATCGATAGGCTTCTTTACTTTTGGCGCGAAGGGCAGCGTGATCTTTTTGCCCTCTGCCGCAGAAGCATATGCCGCATAAATGATTTCCAGCACGGCCCGGCCATCCTCGCCTGTGACCACGGGTTGTTTGTCGTGCCGCACGCAATCGATGAAATGTTTTAATTCGTGAGGATATCCCTGATTGAATACTTCTTCAAAAACCATAAAGCTCCAGCCAACGGTGGTATCTGCTTTTTCCATTGCGTACCCATAGCCATTCCTGCTATAGGCGACGGCTGCATTGCCCATGAACAGATCGGCATACACAACGCCAGCGGTGCCATATACTTCGCTGCGGTCATCCATGCCTCCGTGCTTGGCCCAGCTATTCTCCGCAACTGCGGTTACGCCATTTTCAAATTCAATAATCACCACCGAATTATCCTCTGCTTTCGTGCGGCCTTTATGCAGAACTGTAGACATGCTTGCAAGAACAGTTTTGGCTTTTGCG
>DATMHB010000370.1:0-4250 GCA_035555175.1 Flavisolibacter sp.
ACCCGTCCCGCTTCTGCCATTCCGCTTGCAGAAATAATGACACAGGGTTCGTTACGATAGTTGAGCATTTTTGATTCATCGACGGACTTGATGTATTTCAATCCGGTGAACATAAACGGATCGTTATCGGACTCCATCACTTTTTGAATGGTCTTATTAAAATATTGCGGATATTTTTTGATCACGTCCGTGATCGATGTACTCAGCGGGCTGTCTAGGAAATAGTCGAGACGCGGTAGGCGGTTCTCCAGCTCCAGCTGGTTCAGCGCATAAAGGATCTCCTGCGTTCTTCCCAGACTGAATGCCGGCACGATCAACTTGCCTTTTTTCTCGATGCAGGTACGCTGTATCCACGAGAGGAGCATGTCCACCGAGGTACTCACGTCCTCGTGCAAGCTGTTGCCATAAGTGGATTCGAGCAGGATATAGTCGGCCTGCGGAAAAGTTTGCGGCGATTTGAGGATAACATCCCTGTACCTGCCAACATCGCCGCTGAAGGTGAGCTGTTGCGTCTGGCCGTTCTCGGTTACCCTCACGTGCACGCACGTGCTGCCAATGATATGACCTGCATCCGTGAACATAGCTTCCACTCCATCTGTAACGGGGAACCATTGACCGTATGGTTGTTCATAGAAAAGGCGCATGCAATTCTTTGCATCTTCCAGCGTATACAGCGGTTGAATGAGTGGGGCACCCTGGGCCTTACTGCCGCGGTTGTGATACTTTACTTCGCTCTCCTGTATCTCGGCTGAATCTTCAAGGAGCAGTCCGCTCAATTCTTTGGTAGTGTCGGTGCAAAAGATTTTTCCGGCGAATCCCTGCTTGTACAGTCGCGGGATCAAACCGGAGTGGTCGATATGGGCATGAGAGAGGATCATGACATCCACTTCAGAGGCTTCGAAGCCGAACTCACGGTTGAGGGTATCCGTGTCTTTGCCCATACCCTGGAACATGCCGCAGTCGAGCAATAATTTTTTACCATTTTTTAGAGTGAGGAGATGTTTTGAGCCGGTTACCGTGCGCGCCGCGCCATGAAATGCGATCTTCATTTGAAATCCTTTCTTCATTGAAAGATAGGAAGAAAGCGAAATAGTGCGACGTTGATTTAAATGGCAGGGATGGTTGGACCTATAAGGATTTAAAAACCTTATAGGTCTTTAAGACCTATAAGGTCCATGATAAAACCCCCAAAAACGTGTCACCGGAAAATTCTGTTTGAATACTCTAAGCAAACCAAGATTTTTCGGTTGTAATTATGGCTGGATCACCAATAAAAATGGATTAGTAAATCCTCACCATGTAAGCAGCTATTGAACAACAACAACTTGAAAAGAATAGAAACATTAAACAACTACCTGGCTGCAACGAACTGGTCAGAGCGAGTTCAGCGCGTGGTCCAAAAATTGAAACCCAACCTTATAGGTCTTTAAAACCTATAAGGTCTTTTGCCGGAACGACCACGTCACAAAAAATTCAGCAACCCGCTCACCTTCTTCACTATAACCACTGGACAAGACCCTGACGGTTTGCGGCTGACCCAAACGCACCGCATCTTCTACCGCCTGCCTGATGGCTCCCCCCTCCTCGCAACGAAACGTTGTGCGGCCGGTCGCCTTCTTAAAAAAATTTCCTTCTACCGCCGTCACCAGCAATGAAACGCCTGGCTTGCGGCCATATACATTACCCATTGCCAGAATTCCCGTACTCATTTCCGCCGCCATCGACAAACAGGCAAAATACGTTGACCGGAAAGGATTCCTCGTGAGCCATTTGTAGCGGATCCCTACCTCACACCGTTCGGTATTTACAGACTGAAGATGCACACCCGAAAAATAGGCCGCCGGCAATTGCTTCAATAGAAAAAGCCTGAATTTAAGGGGGCTGTTCAGCAACGCTTCAAATTCAGAGGGAAAAGAGCCGCTAATTTGATCGATCGTTTTTTCCATGCCATTTCTTATAATAACTTCAGTAGACTGTCTAATTTGCAAACTACGGCTTTAATTCCTTCAGCGGCCAAGGATTCACGCCTGCTTGCATCCATTAATCGAAATATTTCGTCAATTTTGGACACGTAAAAAGAAAAAATGAAAAAAACTTTTTTGATCCTCGCGCTGGCCATTGCCAGCACCGCCTTTTCTCAAAAACTAAATACAAAACTCAGCTTTAAAAAAGGCCAAAAGCTGGAAATGATTACGGATATAAAGCGAAATGCCAAAACGGACATGATGGGACAATCAATGGAAACGAACATGACGTCCACCACTACGGAAGTGTACGACGTAAAGGATGTTACCCCTGCTGGCGCCGTGATCGAATACAAAGTGAAACGCCTGGTCTTTACTGTTGACGGCATGGGCCAAAAACAAAGCTTTGATTCAGAAAAGGACGATGACCGCAAGGGGCAGATGGGAAAGATCCTTGAAAAAAGTTTGAAGAATAAATTCACGATGACAGTAGATCCCAACGGAAAAATCGTCGACGTAAAAAAAGACGATGACAATCCCAACACCGCCGGCAACGAAGCCGATGCCATGTCCGGATTGATCGCTTCCCAGTTGGGATTCAATTTTACCGTTCCGAAACCTGGTGATATGAGCGTGTTCAGGTTCCTGCCTTCAAAAGAGACCGGGAAGGGCGAAATGTGGACAGACAGCAGCTCCATTGAAGGACAGAAAAGAAAAACTGTGTACACGGTGAATTCGTTTGCTGGAAACGATGTTTTGCTCGATTACACCGAAGACGTGGACGTAAACAGCACGCAGGAAGTCATGGGCACGAGTGCCAACATTAAGTCAACAGATAAGACAAAAGGACAAATCACGCTTGATAAGAACAGCGGGCTGCTGAAACAAAAGACAGCGACGGTTGAAACCAAAGGAACGCTTGAAGGACAGGGAATGACAATACCGACAACGGCAACCACCACCATAACAGTAACGGTTAAAGAATCGTGATCGTCACCGTATAATTTAATGGCCCTGACAAAAATGTCAGGGCTTTCTTATTCCCATTCTATTCAGTATTTTGATGTGCAATGACGCCGAGAAGCTTATTCAATATGGTTCTGAAAGTTACAGGAATACTTTTTCTGCGCGACCTGCTGTTTCTTGTTCCACAGCTCCTTTCATCTTTTCTTTATCTCGGTGGTTCAGAAAATACTTCAGAGGGCGTTTGGATCGCCTGCCTTTCGCTGATCCAGATCGCTATTTATGGTTGGCTGATCGTTATGCTGGTTCTGAAAACAGATTGGATCATTGACAAATTTTCCCTTGATAGAGGATTTGCCGAAGAGCGGTTTGACATCAACCTTCACCGGTCGACCGTTTTATACCTCGTCTTTGTTCTCACCGGCATATTCGTCATCGTTAATTCCCTGCCCGGCTTTTGCCGAAGCCTCTTTGGTTATCTGCAAAAAAAGCGGCTGTCGTACGATCAGCACCCTGACCCAACGTATTGGATCACGTTTTTAACAGAAATAATAATTGGACTCCTGCTTCTTGGCAATGCGAGAGCGCTCGTCAATCTGATAGAATTAAAAAGGAGAAAATAATTACAGCACTTCAACCTGATTCTTCAGAAGGTCCTCAAACTGGTCGCGCTTCCTGATGAGCAGGGCTTCTCCGTCCTTTACCATCACTTCCGCCGGCTTAAGCCTTGAATTGAAATTAGACGACATCTCAAAGCCATAAGCACCCGCATTAAAGAAAACCAGATAATCACCTTCCCTTACTTCACTCAGCTTGCGGTCCCAGGCAAAGGTATCCGTTTCGCAGATGTTGCCGACCACCGTATAAATTCTCGGATTGCCGGATGCATTACTCAGGTTCTCGATCCTGTGATAAGATTCATAGAACATCGGTCGTATCAGATGATTAAAACCGCTGTTCACACCTACAAAGACCGTCGCTGTTGTTTGCTTGATCACATTGCATTTTACAATGAAATAGCCTGCTTCGCTCACAATAAATTTACCGGGCTCGAACCATACTTCAAGTTCCTTCCCCTTTTCTTTTTTATACTTTGCAAAAGCCTCTGCTACTTTTTCGCCCAATGAAAAAACATCCGTGCTTACGTCATCTTCATGATAGGGCACTTTAAACCCGCTTCCGAGGTCTACGAAATCGAGTTCAGGGAAATGTTCGGCTACTTCAAACATCACTTCGAGTCCGGCAATGAACACATTCACATCCTTTATATCACTTCCGGTGTGCATGTGGATACCTTTCACATGAAGTCCGGTCGTTTTTAAA